>CATMVR010000247.1 GCA_950075905.1 uncultured Persicitalea sp.
CAGTCACTTGTATGGTACTACCGATACCACCACCCGGCTCTACAACGATGGTGCCGACTGGGTAGGGCTATGCATGGGTATTTACAATGGCATCGCCGCCCTCGTAGCGTTTGGTATCCCGGTGGTGGCCCGCCTTACAAGTCGCCGTATGACGCACCTGATCTGCCTTTCGGCCGGTGGACTTGGGCTGCTTTCTGTCTACTTTCTGCCAAATCCCAATCTGTTGATGCTCTCTATGGTGGGAATCGGCATCGCCTGGGCGTCTATTCTGTCGGTACCTTACGCCATGCTGGCGGGCTCGCTGCCGGCCGACAAGATGGGCTACTACATGGGCGTATTCAACTTTTTTATCGTGATTCCGCAAATTGTAGCCGCCGCGCTACTAGGCTTTCTGGTCAAATCGCTCTTTTCAGGGGAGCCAGTTTTTGCGCTGGTGCTGGGCGGAATTTCCATGATTTTTGCCGGACTACTGTGCCTGCGTGTCAATGACCGTGATGATGTAAAGGTTGGAACAGGTATCTGATTTTTCCCGTTTGGCAGCCATCATTATCGTGGTGATGGCTGTCTGATTGTTTTATTTTTGGAGCAAATTACTGTACAATTTCTATAAAATTGGGGATTTTCCCAGTTATGAGCTACCTTAGTATTATCTGCAAGCTTATCTGCGGGCACAACTATTTACGTAGCAATTACGATCCCTGATAGCTTTTCAAATTGTTTGACGAGTTTTAATCCACCCGCAGGACGTAAAACACATTATGGAAAACTTACCTTCACGAAAAAAGGGAAGGCTCATTATTGTAGCTTACCGCCTCCCCTTCAAAATAGTCAGAGACGAGCAAGGTACCTCTCTGTTTCAAAACTCCGGTGGTTTGGTATCCGCCGTTTTGTCCTTAGCCCAGGGCAGCCAGAATACCAGCTATGACTTTGAAGAAAAAATTCAATGGGTAGGCTACACCGACAACACCCGTGAAGAACTGGAAGGCGTCAAATTGGAAAATGAGAATTTCAAGGCGCACCCCGTATTTATTGACCAGCAACTGAATGACAATTACTACGAAGGGTTCTGCAACGACCTTATCTGGCCACTTTTTCACTATTTCCCATCACTGGCAAAATTCAATAAAGAGTACTTTGAAGCCTACCAGGAAGCAAATCTGCTTTTTTACGAGGCCATGAAAGACATCATCCAACCCGATGATGTTATTTGGGTGCATGATTATCAATTGATGATGCTGCCCGACCTGATCCGCCAGACATTTCCAACCAACAAGATTGGCTTCTTCTTTCATATCCCTTTTCCTTCTTATGAAATTTTTCGGCTGTTACCCACTATTTGGCGTGACGCTATCATTGATGGGATCCTGGGGGCTGATGTGGTAGGCTTCCATACCAACGATTTCGTGGAGTACTTCCTGAAAGCCGTCCGGATGGTGATTGGACAGGGCAACCGTATGCATTACGTAACACTTAATAACCGGATTGTAAAGGTAGATGCCTTCCCTATCAGCATAGATTATAAGAAGTTTAACGACGCCTATGATCATCCGGAGGTAGTACAATACCGGGAGAATATGCGCAAAGAACTCAAAGAAAAGATCATTTTCTCGGTCGACCGCCTCGATTACTCCAAGGGGCTGCTCAACCGTTTGAATGGATTTGAGCGCTTTCTGGAACAGCACAAAGACTGGCACGAGCGAGTCTCTTTTGTCATGATGGTAGTTCCTTCCCGGGATCAAATTGAGCAATACCAGCAAATGAAGTCGGATATTGATCAGACCGTGGGCAGAATCAACGCCAAATATGGCAAAATTAACTGGCAGCCTATTTTGTACCAGTATCGGTCGATGCCTTTTGAAGAACTTACTGGCATGTACTCAGCCAGTGACGTAGCCTTGATTACCCCCGTACGTGATGGCATGAACCTGGTATGTAAAGAGTACGTGGCTACCCGACGCGATAGGGTGGGCGTTCTCATTCTGAGCGAAATGGCCGGTGCTGCCGCTGAGCTGGGCGAAGCGCTTATCATCAATCCCACCGACAGTCAGGATATCGCGGATGCGATCCTGAAAGCCCTGGAAATGCCAACCGAAGAACAAACCAAACGAATGGAAGCCATGCAGCAACGCTTACGAGAGTATGACGTTTTTGCCTGGACCAATGACTTTTTTACCCAAATGCATATGATAGAACAAGAACACGACCGACTAAGACTGGATTATCTGACCGACAAGGATATTAAGGATATAGGTCAAAAATACCAGCATGCGAAAAACCGCATTTTCTTTTTTGACTACGACGGCACCCTTGTGCCCATCGTGCGCGACCCCCACGATGCCATTGTTACCGATGAGGTCAAATCGCTCATCGCCGAACTCGCTCAGCGGGATACCGTGGTAGTGATTAGTGGACGCGATCAGATGTTTCTGGAAAAAGTACTCGGCGACCTGCCTATTCACCTCGTGGCAGAACATGGAGCACTTATTAAAATGAAAGAAAAAGGAGAATGGGTGCTCAACCCCGCCTATCAAGATGGTTGGAAAGAAAGCATCCGGTCCATTTTGGATCTTTACGTAAAACGTTGTCCGGGAGCCTTTGTGGAAGAAAAACAAACTTCGCTCGCCTGGCACTACCGCACGGCCGAAGACCAGGAATATGCCCTCAGAAGAGCGCAGGAGCTTGCCTGGCAATTGAAAAATTTTATCCAGCCCGATATGAGCCTGCAGATTATTGAAGGAAATATGGTCATCGAGGTCAAGAAAACCGCCTTCAACAAGGGGACTTCTGCAACTTCGTTTCTGGATGGCCAATCGTATGATTTTATCCTGGCCATGGGCGATGACACCACCGATGAGGATATGTTTGAAGCCCTGCCCGATACTGCTTATACGGTAAAGGTAGGTGACGCGTTATCTATGGCAAAGAAGCATATCAAAAACCAGTATGCGGTTATGGAATTACTCAATACGTTCAAAGAAAAGTAATCTGGCAATGCGCGTTGTCTTACATACCTTCGTTCTGGGGCTGCTCCTGGTTGGCTTCGTCCAAACCAACGATGACCCAAAATCACTATACGAAAAAAAAATGAAGCAGGTCAGCCAGGGTACCCTCCCTGTGCTGACGCTGCAAATGGCTTCGACTTTTCTGAATACCCCCTACGTAGCCCATACCCTGGAAGGCAACGCCATTGAACAACTTGTATGCCGTTTTGACGCCCTGGACTGCACTACGCTGGTCGACATTGCGGTTTCCCTGGCGGTGGCCCGGCAGCGGGAGTTATCCTATGAAGAGTTTTTAAATACCATGACCCAACTCCGGTACGTCAATGCAACCATTGATGGGTACGCATCGCGGCAGCACTACTTTTTGTCGTGGCGTAATGAAAATCAGGAGAGGGGATTGCTGACTGACGTGACCAAAAGTCTGGGGGGAGTACCCTACCCAAAAAAAATCAATTTCATGTCTGCCCACGCCTCGCTGTATGCGGGTATTACCTCCGATACCGTGCTGGACAAAATCCGGGAAAACGAGCGTAAAATTAATGCGGGCAGCTACTACTATATTCCCAAAAACGCCGTAAAGGGGATAGAATCGAAGCTCAAAGACGGAGATATCATAGGTATTACCTCTACTGTGGAAGGACTGGACTGCAACCATCAGGGTATTGTAAGCATGAAAAACAACCGGGCCTATCTCCTGCACGCTTCCACCACGGCTCAAAAAGTAATTCTAAGCCCAGAACCACTGGCAGACTATCTGGCTTCCGTCAGAAGACACAGTGGCATTATTGTGCTTCGCCTGAAAGATACCTACTAAACTAAAAGGCAAACCAGAACCTCTATGGAAATACGCTATTGGCACACAGTAGCTGCTGCCACCGTGCTTGGAGTTATAATTGGCTGGATCGTCATAAAAGTTTTATTGCTCCTATCGCGCCAGCGGGATCACGCCATTTTCCGGGTCATACACCGCAGTATCACTAGCGTACTCTATTTTTTCTTTCCAATTCTTCTTATCAATATTATTGCTCTCAATCGCTACGCTACGCCGGAGGAAGGGCGTATTGTGTATAACATCAGCAAAGTAGCCCTGATTGCGGTAAGCACCTGGCTAACAATCAGGATTGTCATTATTTTTGAACGTCTGATCCTCGATCAGCTCGATCTCAACAAATCCAATAATAATCAGGAAAGACGACTCTATACCAAAGTCAAGTTTATCAAAAGACTGGTAGTCATTCTTGTTCTTATTATTTCCTTCTCGCTCTTTCTGCTCAGCTTTCAGCGGGGACGCGAAATTGGCCTCGGCATTCTCACCTCGGCAGGTATTGTCAGTGTGATTGTAGGCTTTGCGGCGCAAAAGTCCATTGCCAATCTTCTGGCCGGAATTCAGATAGCCTTTACGCAACCTATTAAAATCGAAGATGTAGTCATTGTGGAAGGCGAATGGGGGCGCATCGAGGAGATCAATCTTACCTATGTGGTCGTAAAAATATGGGATCTCAGGCGCATGGTACTTCCTATCACTTACTTTATCGAAAAACCCTTTCAAAACTGGACTCGCAACGATTCCAGCGTTATTGGTTCGGTATTTCTGAATCTAAGCTACCATACTCCCTTTGATAAACTGCGCGAGCACTTTCATCAATTACTTTCGGACAACCCCTTGTGGGATGGCATCTCATCGGCTTTACAGGTTACCGACACCCACGATCAGTACATCGTTGTCAGAATTATTATGTCAGCCCGAAACGCCGGCGATGCCTTCGACCTCCGCTGTGCTATTCGCGAGAGCATGATTGATTTTATTCAGAAATCCCATCCGGAGGCATTGCCCGCTTTTCCGATTGCACAAATAAAAAGTGGCTCATCAAACAATGAGCTACCTTAAAAACTATTCACACAACTCATAGAATTATACGGTGAAGGCGCCTTGGTTATGTTTTACCACTATTGAAAATAATCAATATAGGAGTAATAGTATATTGAAGGGCGTTGAAAATAATTTGAAACCACCTTTTGACTAAATATTCACTATACATAAAACAAAAAAGCCATCCGAAATTTCGAATGGCTTTCCGACATATATCCACACCATTAAAAGCACAACCCTAGCAGGTTGAACTTTATCTTAAATATTGTTATCACAATTGATATAACTCACACAATTGATATTTATTGCCTTGCTTAGTTGTATTCGTCATAATTATGCCCAAAAATACTACTATCATTTAAATCTTCCAAGTCTTCTTCACCTAAAGTAGCAGTAATTAATCCTTTTTTTAACATTGCTATCTGTCCTGCGTGGTAAAGATCGTGATTTATGACCCCATGGAGCAGCGTATAGTACGAATAATCCCGACCTGGCACGATATCTTCCAAAAACTTATCATCCGATTTTTTTTCCAGCTCGTTGATCAGTTCTTCCTGCGTCAGGCTCAATTCCATTTGGAGAGTCTCCCACTCGAACTCATCAAAATGCGGAAATTTCTTCCAGTTCTTCTCGTTGGTACGAATGTCAAAATTAAGATCTCCCTGTAACTTCCTGACAGTAAAGATGCGCCAGGTGGTCATATGGAAAACGATTTCTGCGATGGTATGCGTATGAGGCATCCCTTCTTTATTGGCCATTTTGGGGGTTACGCCCCGCAAAACTTCTACCACGGATGGCCCATGCCAGGCCTGCTCACTCTCGTAGGTATCGTTGAGTAGATCTATAATTCGTAAAAGTTCCTCTTTTGTTTCCATTTCTTGCGGATTCGATTGCAAATATGTTGATTTTAGAAAAACAAACTACTATTTCTTTAAATTTTTGATAAAATTTGGGCAAAAAAATAATTACTCACCTTGTAACCTCACTTACTTAATTAACAATTTTCCAAAACAGGCGTTCTAACGCTTAAAATCTCGATTTTTGGTTACCTTTCAACTTCATTAACCTAAACAACCCAACTATGCAAAAATGTTACAAGTTCCAAAATCGCATTTGGGGCTTTACGCTACTCATGTCTCTGATGCTATCGGGCATACAACCTGCTCTTGCCCAGAAAAAAAGCAAAAATGCAAGCACTCCTCCTCTGACATCTGCTGGTACCACCTACAACCAATCGCTACTGAAAGGCATGCGGTGGCGCAACATCGGGCCCTTTCGGGGCGGGCGATCCATTGCTGTGACGGGAGTAATGGGCCAGCCCTATACCTACTATTTTGGTGCCGTTGGCGGCGGTATCTGGAAGACCCTCGACGGAGGCAATAACTGGTTTCCGGTTTCTGATTCAACTTTCAAGGCTAGCTCCATCGGAGCTATTGCCACTTCTCCCTCCAATCCCAACGTCGTGTATGCCGGCACCGGCGAAACCGATATCCGGGGTAATATATCCGTTGGCGATGGCATGTACAAGTCCACCGATGCTGGCAAAACCTGGAAACACATTGGTCTCCTAAAAGCTAACGCCATTGGGGCCATTCAGGTTCACCCTACCAATCCCGAAACGGTTTTCGTGGCCGCCATGGGCAATATATTTGGCCCCAACAAAGAACGGGGCGTGTTCAAATCCACCGACGGCGGACAAACCTGGAAACACGTACTGGCCAAAAATGATAGCACCGGTGCTGTCGACCTTAAAATTGACCCCAGCAATCCCAGTATCATGTACGCTACTTTGTGGCAAGCCTACCGCAATCATCATGCCATGAGCAGTGGCGGCCCCGGTAGCGGCATCTACAAATCAACAGACGGAGGCGAAACCTGGAAAGATATTTCCAAAAACCCTGGATTACCGAAGGGATTACTCGGCAAAATAGGCATTACGGTGTCGCCGGTAAACTCCGAGAAGCTGTATGCCATGATCGAAAACAAGGACAACGGTGGCCTCTACCGCTCCGACGACGCCGGCGCTACCTGGGAGTTAGTGAACTCCGCGGCCTTCCTGAAGCAGCGCCCCTGGTACTATATGAATCTGGCCGCTGACCCCAAAAACGAGAACGGGCTGATCGTCCTCAATGTCAACGCCTGGAAATCCTTCGATGGCGGCAAAACGTTCTCAGAAATCAACGTACATCATGGCGATACCCACGACATCTGGATCAACCCCGAAAACCCGGACAACTTTATCATCGGCGACGATGGCGGCGGGGAAGTAACATATAACGGCGGCCTCACATTTACCGAACTGGATATTCCTACGGCGCAGTTTTACCACGTACATACTGACAATGATTTCCCCTATAATGTGTACGGTGCACAGCAGGACAACAGCACGGTACGAATTGCCAGCCGCACCAATGACTATGCTATATCGTCCAAAGACTGGTGGCCGGTGGC
>CATMVR010000248.1 GCA_950075905.1 uncultured Persicitalea sp.
GTAGAGCTTTACCGCGAATTTGAAATCATTGTACGGATCAGGAACGGTGGTGGAGTAAGTGGCTACTGCCTTGGGGTTGACGTTGGTCCGCTCAATGGGTATCGTGTCGTTGACGACGATTCGTTTTTCGGGAGTATCCGTTTGCTTTTGGGATTGGTTGCAGCCGACCGTAAATGCCAGCAGGGATAATAAAACGGGTATGCGCATAAAGAAAAAGATGGGGTGGTTGAACAGGACGGCAAGTTAGTTGTTTTTCTGAATCCGCTGCTGAGAATTTCAATGCGAATTCAATAATTGTTGTAACCTCCTTAGCTCGTCGTAGCAATCCAACAAAGTATTTACAGTCCCGAATTATCAGGGCTGTATTAGCCCGGCATTCCATTTTTTACAAATAAACAATAAATTGTATAATTATTTTTATATATTGCATAGCATCGTTCCAGCCATCCACATGTATTAAAAGTACCTGCATCCTCCCAGACAAGAAATTACCCATTGATCTATTGCTGATCGTCCGGAAAAAGCTTCCTATTTCTTCACCTATAAACATATAAACGCTATGCAAAGACAATTTGAAATTCTTGGAAACAGAATTGCCGACTTCCTTCCCGGTCTGGTAGGTGCCTTGCTTATTTTACTGGTAGGCTGGCTGATCGCAAGGGGAATTAAGGCTCTGATTGTCAAATTACTTCGAAAAACCAATTGGGATGAAAAGGTATTTAAGGGAGGGAATGTGAAGGATTCCAATGAGTTTTTGGGTAATATCATTTACTACATCATCATGATCATTGTGATCATGATCGCCCTGGAAATACTGGGGATCAACCAGGTGCTGGTGCCATTGCAAAATATGGTCAATGAGTTTTTACTGTTCATTCCTAACCTGGTAGCGGCCGTTCTCATCGGCTTTATTGGCTATTTGCTGGCCAAGTTTGTTTCAAACCTCATCGAAATGGGCGGGAGTCTTATCGACAACTGGGCCCAGAAGACGGGTTTCCGGGACACCGACAAGCTGATACGTGCCCTCAAAGCCATTGTCTTTATTGTTATCCTTATTCCGTTTATTATTCAGGCCCTCAATGCCTTGCAGATGGAAGCCATTTCGGTGCCGGCCAACACGCTCCTGTCTTCGTTTTTTGGTATGATTGGCAATGTACTCGTGGCTGGCGTAATCATCTTTATCTTTGTTTGGGGAGGCAAGTTTCTGGCTAATTTCCTGACCGATCTGCTGCGAAACCTTGGCCTGGACAATGCCGCCGAAAAAATCCAGATCGAAAACATGATCGGTACCGGGCAGTCGCTTTCCCGACTCATTGCCAACATCATTTATTTTTTCCTGGTATTCATGGGTATCATCACCGCGGTGCAGATTCTGGGTTTGACCCGTCTTACCGATATTCTGAACCAGGTACTGGAAATAAGTGGACAGATTTTGTTTGGCCTGGTGATTCTGGCCCTGGGCAATTATATATCGCTGCTTATCCATTCTACCATGACCAAAGGCCGCGATAACCACTTTATTGCCGGCGTGGCACGCTGGGCTGCTCTTGGGCTCTTTACGGCCATTGCCCTCCGTACCATGGGCATTGCTAACGAAATAGTTGAACTTGCCTTTGGCCTTACACTAGGCGCCATTGCCGTGGCCGTGGCCCTGAGCTATGGTCTTGGGGGACGAGAAGCAGCTGGCGAGCACTTCAAGGATATTGTAAAAAAGTTCAGGAGTGAGAGTGACGATCTGCCTTCCACCGGGCAAGCCAAAAACAGTCCGCCATCCGGTAGGCCCACCCCTGGTGGTCCATCCAGCCCCGGCAACCCTTCTAACTTAGGCAACGAATGAGATAGATATCTCGTAGTTTTTAAGCTCTCCCCGACACAGCCCGCCCATGCAAGGCTGCGGCGGGGAGAGCTTTTTTTATAGAATAGCAAACGTACCGACTGTATACAAAAAACAGAATTTCCGGAAGACTCTACAGTCCGGACTGAATCCGGGAGGATGGCACGCAAAGAAGTTAATAAAAAGCGTAGAAAAGTTAATAAAAAATTGTATTTATTTGACGGTCAGTTAATATTGTTTTACTAAATTGCGAGTGCGAACCCTTACATGTATCATCTCAGAAATATATTGCCAATGAACCCTTCCTGTCTATTGATCGATGATGACATTGATGAGCACAACCTGTTTACCTATGCCATGTCGCAGGTCAATCCCAAGATGGAATGCATCGCCATTTGTAGTAGCACACAGGCCATAGAACGAGTCAAAAATGAACCGGACCTGAAACCCCTGTTTATTTTTATCGACCTGAAAATGCCCAGGGTTGGTGGAAAAGAAGTCCTGAAAGAAATAAAAGGACTTCGGCATCTCAAAGATGTACCCACCTTCATGTATTCCGGTTCACTTTCCCCTTCGGATATGTCAGAATCCCAGAAGCTAGGCTCAACGGGGTGTATCGTAAAGCCCGGACGGTTTATCAAACTGGTAGATGTACTGAAAAACATAGTGACCAGTATTGAAAGTGGCACCCCCCCGGTCGTTATAAGCACTTCCTGATAAATTTGATTTTGGTTACCGATCGGTCCGGTTGACATTTTTCTTTCCAGGAGGATATAGCGTTTACACTTTGTAATGTTAATATGGTACGCTTCCTGCGCACTTGGAGGAGATTTATGCCCCAAAAATTCATTACTGTCCTTTAATTGCACTTTCTCTACCTCCTGCATTACCGCATATTCCTCAGATTAAACGTCACCGAAAAAATCGGCGCGTTAAACACTGTGAGCTCATATGGCCGGAACCCCGTACCTACCTGCTTGAAGAAAATGGAATACTGGTTGTCGATGCCGTACACATTGTAAAGCGTAAACACCCAATGACCCTGCCAGCGGCGGTCTTTTTCGGTCAGGTTGTTGAGTTGCAGCGAGAAATCGAGCCGGTGGTAGTCGCGGATACGATCCTGGTTGCGTAGCGAAAAGTAGGGAATGCTCCGGTTCTGGTAGCGCAAGACTCCGGTGGGGGCCGAAAAGGGCCGTCCGGAAGCATAGGTAAACGTAGCCGAGAAGGTAGTGATTTTGTTGGGAATGGTGGTGAGGGACAGGTTGAACGAATGAGGGCGGTCAAAGTTGGCCGGAAACCAGTCGCCGTTATTGATTCGTTCCAGAAACGACGGCCCTTCGTCTACCCTATTCAGTACCCGGGCGTAGGTATAGCTGATCCAGCCCGTGGTAGTACCCTTTTTCTTCGTAGCCATTGCCTCGATGCCATACGCCCGGCTTTGTCCTTGCAGGAGCTGGGTTTCGATGTTTTGCCGCAACAAAAAATCCGCCCCCGGCTTGTACTCCACAATATTGTCGGTTTCGCGCCAGTACCCTTCCAGCGAATATTCAAAAATCGTGTTCTTTGAAGATTGAAAATAGCCCAGGGTAGCCAGGCGGCTCACCTGGGGCTTGATGTGGGCATCGCTGGTTTTCCAGCGGGAGGTAGGCAGCGGCGTGGTTGTATTGGAAATCACCTGCATGTACTGCCGCATCAAAGAATATCCTCCTTTGAGCGAAGCCCGTTCCGATAGTTTCAGACTTAGGCCGAGGCGGGGTTCTAACCCTCCGTAGGTGGCCATTGGCTCGCCGCGGGCATAGTCTGTTACACCGGTAACCGAGGCTTCTTCCCGGATCGTACCGGGGAGGTAGGCTTGCCGGCTGCCGGGCCCCACATCCATAAAATAGGAGTACCGTAGCCCCGCCATGACGGTCAGCCAACGGGTAGCTCTGAACTCGTCTTCCACGTGCCCGGCCAGTTCAAGGCCAAATTCACCGGGCAGTTCAATGGCATTGACCGACGGGCTAGTACCGGGATTGAGCCGACCGGGCGGGTTGAGGAGGTACCCTACCGCGCTTGCGCCGATTTCAATCTTATGGGCATCGTTGGGGGTATAGTTGAGGTTGGCTTTGGCCTGACGATGCAGCACCCTGGACATGATTTCAACGGTATTGTCGCTGGTCGTTTCGGGCAACAGTATACTGGGAGCGTAATCACTTTGGGTAGCCACCACCTGCATGTCGAGCCTGGGCGTAAAGGCGTGAAACCATTTCGCCGAGAAGTTGAGGGTTTTGAATTGAAACTGGGTAGACTCCGACACGATGTTATCCACCCCACCCAGCAACTCTGTCTGAAAAAAATCAGTATTGAAGTAGCTGGAAACAGACAGGGTATTTTTAGGATTAATGACCCAAAAGAGCTTGGCGGCGGCGTCGCCAAAGTTGGCCCGAATGCCCCGAATCGCGGGAGGGCCGTATTTGAACAAAAAATCATTGAACGACCCGCGACCCGACACCAGCAGGCCCAGCTTTTGTTTGATGAGTGGCATTTCTACCGTGAGCCGGCTGGATATAAGCCCGATACCCGCCTGTACCTTGAACTGGTCGAGGCTGGGATTGGCCATGGCTACATCCATAACGGCCGCCGCCCGCCCCCCGTAGCGGGCGGGGGTGGTACCCTTGTACACTTCCATAGACGAGACGGCATCGGGCGGAAACACCGAAAACATGCCGAAAAGGTGGGTGGGGTTGAAAATCGGTGCGTCGTCAAAGAGCATCAGGTTTTGATCTACCGTTCCCCCCCGGATGTTGACGCCGTTGGAAGCTTCGCCCACCGACGTGACGCCCGGCAGCAGCTGCAGGCTGCGCAGGATATCCACCTCACCCATGACGGCGGGTAGGTTTTTAATGGTTTTGATGTTGAGGCGCGTGACCCCAAGGAGCGGCTTTCGGATGCCTTGCTCCACGCTTTGGGTCGAAATCGTCACTTCGTCGAGTTCGTTAGCTACGGCCAGCAGGCGTACCGTCAGGGTAGTATCGCGGCGGAGGTCAAACTTGGTGAAGAAGGTACGGTACCCCAGGTTCCGGATGGTGAGTACGACTTCGCCCTCGGGATAAAATGTTTCGAAAATGCCGACCTTATTCGTGTAAAGCCCCGCGTTGTTATAGTTAAACTGCACGATGCCATTGACAATTGGCTCCCCCGTGAGCGAATCAGACAATACACACCGTACCAGGTGGCTTTTTCCCGGTGGGCGTTTTTGGGCTAGAATCGGAGTGCTCAGCAGGCTGATGAATAGTACGAGGAGGGGTAAAGTCTGTTTCATTGCCAGCCGATGGGTTTGATGGGGGTACGGGTACTGGAAGCCCGGCAAGGGACTTTGATAATATCAAATCGAGGGGCCTCCAGTACCTCTCGCCCCAGCATGGACACAATGAGCGGCGACGGATAGTTACGCCGGTCGAGCCAGATGCGTTGCACACTCTTGCCCCCTGCGCCAAAATAACCCGTCACCAACTCACCTGCATCATTGACGTTCCGAATATTGCCGACGGGTGGTGCAGGGGGAGTATCGACAAAAGTTCCGGATGTTTCCACCTGCTGTTTGAGTCGTTCGAAATAGCGGTAGGCCCCCACTGAAAGATTGTACTGCGTAACTTCCAGCAAGGCTCCCCGGCCATTGTAAAAGGGTACCTGCCGGAGCAAAAGTCCCTTGACATCCTTACCATTGATCAGCGCGTCCGAAAAAATATTGATACGTTCGTCGCCCAGTATTTCCCAGCAATCGCCATCGCACTGGTAGTCGTAAAATATAGACGGTTGCGGCGGGCTGGGCGGAGGTGGGTTGCAGTCCTGTGTGCGCGTATTGTACTCTACGTTAGTACAGGTGAGACAAATATTCTGCTGTTCAAATAGGCGCGTTTGCCAGAAATAGTAGTTCTGCTCGTCGGCCGGGTCGTTGAAATCAGCGAAAACATCGAGGGAAGATATTTTCTGCTGGTTGAAATTCTGATACGTGACCGAAATACGCGGGTTGAATACCGTAGAGTAGCTTGCTTCAGCACGCAGTGGCACGAGTGTCTCTTCGGTGGATACGTATTTTTGTCCATTCAGTAAATCAAGATGGAGGCTGTATGTTTCCCCGGCCAGTCCCCGGAAGTTAGGGTCTGACTCGTATACACCGTTGGAAGTCTCCCGGAGCGGTAGTACCAGGCCCTGTTTGGATCGCACTTCTACTTTGGCCCCACTGATGGGCTGTAAAAAGCTGGTGCTCTTGGTGCTGCGCGTATTTCGGACGGTGACCAGCACCGGACTATCGTCAGTAATAAATCCTTCTACCGTAAGCAGATTATCGTCGTAGTCGAAATTTCTCCGGAGGGGGTCCACACACTGCATGAGCAGCAGCAGGGCCAGCAATGATGCGGCCCTGGTTAATTTTGGGGGCATAGAATGGTAGTTTGTACGTATCTTTCCATAGAATTTTTCTCTATTCTTGTTATAGCGGCCCCTTCAGACATTCCGTTCAAATCCAAAGATAGCCAAACCTTTTTTGAATAGATTACGTACCGGTCATTCTTTATACAGTGTGATTTAACTACTTCCTTTTCCATAAAAATACAGACCCATGTTCAGTCCGCTTAGAAGTACCTATACAGTCCAATTCTCCCCTCTATTAAAATTTATGTGTGTGTGGTTTTGTCTCCTGACGCCGGTCCTCACCGCCCGCGCGCAGACCCAAAGCCCCTCCGAACAGGTAATCATCACCTCCCAAAATCAGAAAACGGGGGTCAGCGCCAACGATAAAGGCGAACTACTGGTAAATGTCTCTCCTAAAGATGCGCAGGCTATTAAGAAACGTGGCTACGTACAGTACAGCGACCTGGGTGCGAAGGGTGATGGCAAGACCGACGACATGGACGCCATCGCGGCGGCCCACGCCTACGCCAATCAGCAGGGGTTGCCGGTGAAAGCCAACGAGGGCGCTACCTACTACATCAGCGGAAAGGAGCGTACCGCCCAGGTCCGGACCAACACCGATTTTGGCAAGGCGGCCTTTATCATTGACGATGTGAATGTGCAAAACCGCAATGCTTCGGTGTTTGTGGTCGGTTCCAGCCTGCAACCGTTTCCGTTGAAAGGCATAACGACTTTGAAGCGCAATCAGAAAAAAATCAACGCCACCCTACCCGGCCCCTGCCTGATTACGGTCACGAATGCCAACAAGAAGCACTACATCCGCTACGGCCTGAACCAGAACAACGGCGCGTCGCAAACGGACATTTTTATAGTAGATAAAAACGGCAACGTGGATATGGACGCGCCCATCATCTGGGACTTCGACCAGATCACGGAAATCAGGGCCCTTCCGATAGATGAAAAACCGCTGACTATCAACGGCGGACGGTTTACGACCATCGCCAATCAGGCCGAGTCGAAGTATACCTACTACCAGCGCAACATCCTGATCAGACGCTCCAACG
>CATMVR010000249.1 GCA_950075905.1 uncultured Persicitalea sp.
TGTTTGTTGTGATTCACAAAAATAACATGGAGGTATCTTTTTTGGGCCAGCCCCTAAAAATTCGGGATGACTCATGTTTTGCTGATTGGGCCTGTTCATTGGAATGTATCAAATCGGCGACTTGGCTTCCAGTTCGGGGTCGGTTTCGGGCTCGTCCTTATTGATCCAGGTAGCGGCTGACGCAAACCATGCGATAGTGGCTACCAGCAGCGTCGTTTTCATTTGACTTTCGGTCAGCGTATCGGCATAGAAAAGGATAGGGGCCAGCACTACGGCCAGCAGGCAGAGGTAGGAGATTATTTTTACAATGCTCATAATTTCTTTTGGGAATATTTGCTGAACAACAGATACAACGCCCCGCAGCTCAACCAGGCGGGAAGGGTGAGAAATGAAAGAAATACCCCCCCGAAAATGGAGATGGAATAGAAGACGGCCATGCTGATGAGCCACGCCAGCAGCACGGCTACGTTGAAATTGATCCCGGCTTTCTCCGCGTAATTCTGAACAATACCCACCTTCCCGGCAAAGTAGTGGTCAAAGACGATGATGGCACCGATGGGAGCCAATATAAAGCCGTATACCGCTACGAAGTCCAGTAGCTGCATGGCAAAGGCCGGAAACAGTCCGGCCACCGTAGCTACCGTTCCGGCAATGAGCGTCACCTTGACCGTAGAAAAGCGCGGCGCAATGGCCTGAAAAGCCAGTCCGGCGCGGTAGATGGTCGGGTTGGCGGTGGTCCAGCCGGCTACAAGCACACAGATGAGCCCGGCCACGCCTACCGCACTATTGGCCAGGGGGCCGGGTGCTACCGAAGGGGCCTGCCCCGCGGCCAGGACAGCCTGTGCCTCGGCCGAGCGGATATAGAGCGCGTACATCAGGCAGGCGCAGATCCAGGCCAGGTAGTGCCCCACGTACATACCCGCCGCGGTGGTCCAGCCGGCGCGCGGACGACGGGCGTACCGAAATACCGACAGGTCGGACATGCCGATGTGCATGGCAGCGTTACAAAACCACGACCATAGCAGTACGTGCCAGAACGTGTACTTGATTTGTCCCGGAAAAGGCTCCCGGCCTTCGCCGAAAATATCCCAGAAATCACCAAACGAAGTTACGCCCAGTCCTTTCAGGGCGGTCACGCCGCAAGCCAGAAAAACGAGTACCATCCAGGGAGATGCCACATTGGCAAACCTGGAAACTGTATCATAACCCCGGGCCGCCACGATGGATATAACCGCCCCGATCGCTACAACCACCAATACCCAGGTGATGCCGTTAGGAGTCGTGTCGGTGAGCTTGGGCATTTCCATATCGAAAGGGATACCCACGGCCGTAGCCGAAACCGTAATCATGGCCCCGGCCAGGAAGCAGAACAGTATCCCGTTGGCCAGATTATAGGCCGTTACGAGACGGCGTCCGCATATTTTTTCCAGCTGGTAGTAGAGCGTCAGACGCACGTCGGTGGCGATGGCCGCC
Source organism: uncultured Persicitalea sp. (assembly GCA_950075905.1). GTDB lineage: Bacteria > Bacteroidota > Bacteroidia > Cytophagales > Spirosomataceae > CATMVR01. The sequence continues at coordinate 1,474 of CATMVR010000249.1, forward strand.
GTCAGGTACCGCCAACTCAGTACGGCCATCAGATTGCCCAGGAACAACCCTACCAGCAAATCGAAGGCACTCACCCCGGCCGTCAGGAAAAGGGGCCCGATCACAAACTCGGTGCCGGCGGCGTGCTCTCCGGCGTACATGCCCAAAAAGCTTTTCCAGCCTTTGTGGTGACTGGCCGGAACCGGCTCGCGTTCAAATTCCTGCACATCGGCGGCTTGGGGTACTTCGATGGTTTCGGTTGTCATGTTAAAATCCAATGATAGAATGAGTGAATGTTAGAATGATAGAATAGAGGAACGTTCAAATGGAGAAGTGATAGCAGGTGCCCCGCGATTTATAGTTTCTTAACCAAGAACTACGAATCCTGAACTTTGAACCTATTCTATCATTCACTCATTCTATCATTCACTCATTAAAAGAAACACCGTCATCGTCCGCGAGCCGTGCGCGCCTAGTACCAGCGACTGCTCGATGTCGGCGGTTTTGGAGGGGCCAGCCAGGAACATCCCGAAGGGGTAGTCGGCTTTCCCGATACGGTCGTAGGCGTGGTGCATGGTAGGTACGATCTCGGATCTTTTCAGAATCACGGCCAGATTCTGGGTAATAAAGGGCGCTACGCGCTGTCCCATATACGCTTCTGTTACCCACAGGGCGCCGTTTTCGGCTACGCCAAACTCCGCTTCCATGATCATCAGATCTACGTTTTCGAGGCTATGCGGATCGGCCTCCCGCCAATCAGTTTCGGCCATATCGCCCAACGCCTCCACCGTAGTGATGATCCGCTGCGCCCCCTCGTAGTAGTTTTTTACAAAAGGTACCACTTCCCGTACAGAGACGATATCTACCACCTGTCCCCCTATGCCTGCGAGCGTAGCGCTGAACTTTTCTACTACCTCGTAGTCTACCACGGCCAGGTCGGAGATATCCGGCAAGGGGGTAGAGGCGGGCTGATTTTGGGCAATGGCCGATAGTATTTTATTCCGACTTTCCATTTCTGTTTTTTGCATACCATTCTCTGAAACTCTCTTTGGGCGGCTCGGGCATTTCGCGCTGCTTGTACCACGGGTTCAGGCCATTGCTCACCACAATAGGCGCCATTCCCATCACCTTGCGGCCTACCTTTCCGGCTAAACTAAATACGCCCGGATGCGACAGCGTGAAGGTCATGGCGCGCATGGCTACGGTTTTGGAGAAGGGCACGCGCCCTTCCTGCACCAGTACCTGCCGCCATTTGTACAGCTGATCGTGAATATCAATCTTGACCGGGCATACGTTGGAGCACGACCCGCAGAGCGTAGAGGCAAAGGGCAGGTCGGCGTTTTTGGTCATGTCCAGGTTGGGGGCCAGAATAGACCCAATAGGACCAGCCACCGCGCTGTGGTAGCTATGCCCGCCGCTGCGCCGGTACACCGGACAGGTGTTCATACAGGCCCCACAGCGAATGCACTTCAACGAATTGCGAAAATCAGCCCGTCCCAGCTGCCGCGAGCGGCCATTATCCACGATAATGATGTGCATTTGCTGGCCCGGCCGGGGCTTCTTGAAATGACTCGAATAAGTAGTAATGGGCTGCCCGGTGGCGCTACGGGCCAGCAATCGCAGGAACACCCCCAAATGCTGGCGCTGCGGGATAATTTTCTCAAAGCCCATGCAGGCAATATGCACGTCGGCCAGGTGAGCACCCATGTCGGCGTTGCCCTCGTTGGTACATACCACAAACTCGCCGGTTTCGGCAATGGCAAAATTAACGCCTGTGATGGCCGCTTTGCGGGTCACAAACTTCTCGCGCAGGTGCTGCCGCGCGGCCTCCGTGAGGTACTGCGGGTCTTTGTTGCCTTTCTCGGTACCCAGGTGAATGTGGAAGGTTTCGCCCACGTCCTCTTTTTTGAGGTGAATGGCGGGTAGCACGATGTGGCTCGGATGCTCCTTGCGGAGCTGCACAATGCGCTCGCCCAGGTCGGTGTCCACCACATCTACCCCCTGTTCCGTGAGGTACTCGTTGAGGTTACACTCCTCGGTGAGCATGGACTTGCTTTTGATGAGGGCTTCGGCGCCGGATTCTTTCAAAATACGAAGTACCAGCTCGTTGTGCTCCTGCGCGTCGGCGGCCCAGTGAATTTTGATGCCATTGGCCGTGGCTTTTTCCTCAAAGGCCAGCAGGTACTCGTGCAGGTTGGATAAGACATTGTGTTTGATCTGCGAGGCGGCCTCGCGCAGGGCCTCCCACTCCGGAATCTGAAACGCCGCTTTGTCGCGCTTCTGCCGCACCCACCACAGCGTTTCGTCGTGCCAGGTGGTACGATCGGCGTCCTTGATGAAGCGTTCGGCCAGTTCGGGATGATTCATTTCTTTCAGGGTTTAAGTATTCTACTCAGGCCATGACGGCCAGCATATTCAGTATAGTTGATCCGGCCTCCACATTGCCGGTGATGTGTACATATTTTTTTGCCTCAGACGGGGAGATACCTTTGCTGAAAATCCGCCAGATAATCTCCTGACCTACCTCTACCGTGCTGTCGGGTTCCCCTTCGTAGCTGCTCAGCAACTGCCAGCTCTCTTCTCCCCTCCTTAAAAAGACAACGTACTCTGTTTCTCCTCGGATCAGGAATTTCAGCGTCGTCCCGGTCGGCTCCCGCAGGGTACGGTAATGATACGGCAACGCCCGCAGGGAGGTTTCGAGATAGGGCTGAAAAAGTGCTTTGGTAAAAAGCGCCTGCTCCTCTCCCACCGCTACTCGAATCTGCTGCTGATGGTGCCATTTTTCGGTGTACTCGCGGGCGATGTGAAACCAGTTCTCCGATTCCTGTTCTCCCGCCCAGGCTACGGAAAAGGCAGCCTTGGCGTGTAAATCGAGCGTAGCGAGGTACTCCGAATATTCCCTGCCCGAATTTTCCAGTAAGTCAATCAGCATGGCCGGGCTCACGCGCCGCATGGATGCTACCCACTCGGCATTCAGGTCGTTTAGGTAACCTACCAAATCCTGGTAGGAGTTTATGACGGGGGCCGGGGCACCAAAGTAGCCGTCGCGCAGCATGGAGAGGGTTCTTATATTCCCGTCCAGCAAATGCCCGGCTATGTCTTTGACCGTCCAGTTTCCCGCCAGGGTCGGTTTTTGCCAGTCGTCCGGGCCAAGGGATCGCAGGAGTTGAATTAGTTTTTTGTCAAGGATGGGAAGAAGCGCAACCGTATCCAGCAAACCTTCGGTTTTCATGGTTTCTCTATTTTGCCCAACTGACAGTTTTAAATAGAACAATTGCTAGCAACCTATTGCCTAACCACCTAAGACAACGATACCGGTTGCGGTTCTTTCACTTTCACACTGTTCAGAATCTCGGCCAGGTGCATGACCCGGATCGGAAGCTTTTGCCGGCGAATGATGCCTTCGAGGTGCATGAGGCACGACATATCACTGGCAGTAAGTACCTGGGTACCGTTCTTGACGTGGTCCTGCACGCGATCCTGCCCCATGCGTACCGACAGGGCTTCCTCAGCCACGCAGAAGGTACCGCCAAAGCCACAGCATTCGTCCTTGCGGTCCAGCGTCACCAGTTCGAGGCCTTCCACCTGGCTAAGCAGTTGCTCCACTTTGGAAAACGGCGGAGCGTTCAGCTCGCTCATTTGGGCCAGTTTCAGGCCGCGCTGTCCGTGGCAACTCTGGTGCAAACCTACCCGGAAGGGGAAGCTTGCCTTCAAATCTTTCACTTGCAGCACATCGACCAGAAACTCTGTTAATTCGTAGCACTTTTCCGCCAGCTCAGGTACTCCCAGATGCTCCTTGATGTGCAGCGTACAGCTTCCCGACGGGCACACGATATAGTCGTAACCCTGAAAGTTTTTGGCAAACAGATCGCTGCATCCATGCGTCAGGTGTTCAAAGCCCGAGTTGGCCATGGGTTGCCCGCAGCAGGTCTGATTGGGCGGAAAATGTACCTCGCAGCCGTGTTTTTCCAGCAATTCCAGCGTAGCTACCCCCACTTTGGGATAAAACTGATCTACGTAACAGGGGATGAATAAGGCGATCTTCATTGTCATTGTTACAGATAACGCTGACAGCGTTTGAAACGCTGTCAGCGTTGGGTTTATAAACCGGTTGCGACGGTTTTTAGGCCGCGCTCCTTGATTAGGTTTTCCCGTACGCTCAGCTGCCGGTACAGGGCAATAGGATCGAGCGCGCCGTTGCGGCGCAGGCGGGCCTCCCGAATCAGCGGACGCACATCCGTGCGATAGGCATCCTGCAACAGCTCCTGCCCGAGTACCACGTCGTTGTGGGCCTGCGCGGCTTCCAGCGCGGGCGTGTTGACCAATAGCGCCTGGGCGTAGGCCAGCTGGATGGCTTCCAGCGACTGGATCAGATCTTCCAGCGGATCTTTGATATTGTGGCTCGCGTCGATCATCCAGGCCAGGGGCGGGTTGAGGGCGTCGTTGTGGTTCATACCGTACACCAGCTCGTTGAAAATCAGAAACAGCTGGTAGGGTTTGATGCTACCTACCGTCAGGTCGTCGTCGCCGTACTTGCTGTCGTTGAAGTGGAAGCCTCCCAGCTTACCCTTCATCATCAGGGTAGCTACAATTTGTTCAATGTTGGTGTTTGGCAAATGGTGGCCTAAATCCACCAGGCAAAACGCTTTTTCACCGCAGCCCTCGGCCAGTAGCAGCGAAGTACCCCAATCCTGGATCACCGTGCTGTAAAAACTGGGCTCGTAAGGCTTGTACTCGATGAACATGCGCCAGTCGGCGGGCAGCTCGGCGTATATTTCCTGCAACGAACGCTGCGTATTCTGTAATGATTTCCGGAAGTTGTTCTGACCGGGAAAGCTTGCGCCATCGGCCAGCCATACGGTCAGCGACCTGGAGCCCAGCGCCTCGCCGTAGCGGATCACCTCTACGTTGTGGGCCACGGCTTGCTCACGCACGGCCCGCTGCCGGTCGGCCAGGGAGCCGTACTTGTAGGTCTGCGCCTGCACGGCCTGATCCTGAAAGGTATTGGAGTTGACGGCATCAAACACAATGCCGTGACTATCGGCGAGGTCTTTGATGGCCCCCGCATCGCCGGGAATATCCCAGGGAATATGCAGCGACACCGCCCCGGCGGTTTGGGTCAGGGCGTGCAGCAGACCAATGTCGTCAATTTTTTGTTCCAGATTGGTAGGCTCGCCACCAATGGAGAAGCGGCCGAAGCGGGTACCCCCCGAGCCCAGCGCCCAGCTGGGAATGGCTACCTGAAAGTCAGCCAGTTTTTCTACTATATCTTCGGCATCAATGCCTTTTTTATCCAAAGAGAGTTTCAGAAAACCGAAGGCCTCGGCCTGATCGGCTTTTTCTTTTTGGTTAAAATCCTGTATCTGATCGGTTGTGATTTTCATAAATTCTGGGAGTAGAGGGTTGAAAGTTTAAAGTTCAGGAGTTGAAAGTTCATTTGTGAGGAATACATTACCCCTCATCTTTAAACTTTCAACTCCTAAACTCTACCTAACAAACGCGTTGGCCATGCCACCATCTACATTAATAATATTTCCTGTACTCTTATCCAGAATTGCTACCAGGGCAAACACACCGTTGGCAATGTCTTCGGGATAAATGATCTCGTTCATGAGGTTGCGTTTGGCGTAGTAGGCGGGCAGTTCTTCTACCTTGATGCCATAAGCCTTGGCGCGCCCTTCGGCCCAGGCGCCTTCCCATATTTTGCTACCCACAATCACTCCGTCGGGGTTTACGGTATTGACGCGGATTTTTTCGGGGCCCAGCTCGGCGGCGAGCAGGCGGGTCATGTGTTGTTGGGCCGCTTTGGCGGGGCCGTAGGCCCCGTTGTTAGGACCAG
>CATMVR010000250.1 GCA_950075905.1 uncultured Persicitalea sp.
GGGCGCGCCGGGCCTCCTCCATCATATCGTCGGGGCCGCAAAGGTAGTAGTCGGTGGTAGCGGGAGCCGGCTTGGGCAGGCTTTCCAGAATTTTCAGAATGTGTGATTTGTTCAATCGCCCTGTTTCTCCCTGCCAGTTGCTTCCGGGCTGGCTGAGCGTGTATACCAGCTTGAAACGTTCGCCGTACTTGGCCTTTAACTCATCCAGTTGGTTTTTAAAGATGATAGTTTCTTCGTTTCTACTTCCGTACAACAGGTATACCTCACTCTCAGGCTCCACCATCAGTACCGATTTGGTGATGGACATCAGTGGGGTAATGCCGCTGCCGGCCCCGATTAGCACCACAGTGCGTTTCTGGTCGGCGTCCAGTTCGGGCACGAAATGGCCCATCGGTTCGAGTACTTCCACCACGTCGCCTTCTTTGAGGCGGTCGTTGATGTAGTTGGAGGCAAAGCCGCCCGGCACGCGCTTGGCGGTGATGGCCAGCGACACATCCGTATAGGGCGAGCTCGACATGGAGTAGGAGCGTCGTAGTTTGGTATCGCCCTGCGGCATCAGCAGGGTCAGAAACTGCCCCGGCTTGTATTTGACTACTTCGTTGAGGGGATGCCAGAAGTGAACGGTCACGGTATCGGCCGTCTGGCGCTCTACTTCTTTAACTTTTAAAAAATAATATTTACTCATTCCATTTTTTCTAATAAATACCAGGTGGGCACGCTCTGTTTATCGAGAGATGTACCAAATTTTATGCAAAAGTACCACTTTGCTTTTATTCCGGATTTTTCTGTAAACCTTTTTCTGCTTAGCTATACATTGAGCCAATACGTAAGTTTGACGACTAATGCACGGTTTTTGGACTTCATAAAGCCAAGATTGTACACCGAATCCGGGTCGGTGGCAAAGTAGTTGTCGGTATATACAACAAAAAAATCCGAAACAGGTTTAAAACGCCATTGCAAGCGGGTGTTTAGGTTCACGTTGTTGATCTGATTGTTGTACTGTACCACGGTAGTAAGAAAGACAGATTTGCTGAATGTAAGGTCTAAGCGGGGGCCAACCAGTATCAGTTTGGTGTCTGTAAACCCCTGACTCTCGGGCAGGTTGATTTTATTATAATTGAAATCTACCGAGAGGTTGGCATAAGGCTGGTAACGGTACACCCAGGTTGAGCTTAGAGAAGTAATATTGCCGTTGAAGTACTCGCCCAAGCGCCCCGAAAGTGCTACACTAAAAAGACGGGCGTTATTAGACTGAAAACTAACCCGTGTGCTTCGGTAGGTATACTCCGTGCCTTTCGGGATAGCCTTGTTTCCCTGATTGCTAGGGTCAAAGCTGCGGTCGAACAGGTAGGTATAATCGGTACGGAGGGGGGTAAATTGCAAAAGGCTGTTGTCGACAAACCGGATGAAAAACTGAACGGGTGAAAAGTCCCAGTCGGTAGTACGCCCCGTGCTAGCCTGTACACGAATATCTCCGTCGGCACCGAAGCCCCAGCTATTGACCAGACGACTGATTCTGGGATTCTTCGGAAAAAAGCCGTACTCCACCTGAGGGGAGGTGCGCCAGACATCATTCCGGGGCACGAAGCCAATCTGGTTGACATTAAAACCAGCACCAATGCGGCTCCCCCCCACTGAGAAGGAAAGCCGGGGACTATTGTATTCAAACAAAGCCGCCAGCGTGGTAGCATCGGCTGGATTTGCCGGTGTGAATGATTTGTGAGCAAAAATCTTTCCATTCAATCGCCCATCGCGCGAAGCCAGGTTATAATCAATGCCGATAACCCGATTAAAATCGTTTAGTATCACAGGGTAGTCACCCTGGCTGTCAAAATTCTGTTTATTGGCCAGGATTACCCCTATGTTCGAGCGTAGGAAAACACGTTGCTGAATGGCTAGTACGGAGTAGTTGGCAGATGGCTGTACCCCTTGTTGTTGGGCCGTTTGCATCGAGAGGAGCCCGACCCGTAGTCGATTACTTACTTTTCCGCTCAGCCGTGCACCGCCCAGGATAGGCACGACGACGTTGTTTCCCGTCAGCGAATCTTTGGCTATGCCGATACGCCGGGAGAAAAACGGGGTAATTACCGAGGTACCCTGCCCGCCGGAGGAGCCGGTACTGGTGCTGGCTACGCCCCCAACCCCAAAGCCTGAGAACAAGTCGCTGTTTTCCAGGAAGAACTGACGCCTCTCCGGAAAAAAAAGCTCAAAGCGGCTCAGGTTGGTTACCTGACGATCTACCTCGGCCTGCGCAAAGTCGGGGTTGACGGTCAGGTCAAGGTTAAGTCCCGTGGTGATGGCTATTTTGGCGTCAAGTCCTACCCCAGGCCGGGTGCTACCGGGTGCCTGGCTAATGTAGTCCTTGCCGCTATTCAGAGAAACATACGGTATAAGTGAGATATTGCCGCCGGTTTGGGGCGGAGGGGTGTCCCAGATCAGAGAGCCAGTAAACGCAATATTATTTCCTTTGAAGCCCCGGGGCATAGGCGACCACGAAGAGCGCTCGTTGACCGACAGGGTGCTGCGGAAGAAGTTGACATTCCAGGTATTTATTCCTTCTGTTACCTTATAACGAAGCGTTTTGAAAGGAATGGCGCTTTCCACCACCCAGCGGTCATCGTAATTGGTTACTTCGGTATACCATTTATTGTCCCAGTCGTTTGTTACGTTATCGCCATTGGATAGTAGTCCTTCCCGCTGTACTCCGTAGGGGTTCACCGCAAAGTGAAAGGCGTTCTGTTTATCCCGGAAGGTATCCAGGTTCAGGATGATGAGATCGGTGCCCCCTCCCTGCGGAAAGTCTCTCCTTAGGGATTGAACGCTATATTTTCGGGGCTGGTACAGTACAAAGCTCACATACAGATATTCGTCATCGAACGTCATGCGGGCTTCGGTCTGATGAGCAGCAAGGGATGAATCGTAAGGAAACTGCTGCCAGAATCTATCCCCAATCTGAGCAACTTGCCAGTCTGGCTCCTCAATCTTTCCATCCAGGACTATTTTGCCCTTTGCTTTCTTTATACGGTAGCTTTTCTTTTCATCCAGGCCTTGGGCCGAGAGCGTACAAACTGAAAAGATGCACAGTAAAAAGACAAGAAATAGAGTAGATGAAGTGAATTTCATTTTTGTACTGACTGGTCAAAAAGTAAAGTAGGCGCTATATCTGCTACAAATTAAACTACTGAAACTGTAATAGATTATTAAGACGAAGAGTGTACAAAAAAACCTCACAGGCCTTATTCCTATGAGGTTTTTTTTGAAGGTATTTTTTGCGTCAAAGTTTACTTCAGGGTAGCTACCGCATCCTTAATCCGCTGCACCGCCTCGGTGAGCGCTTCGTCAGAAGCGGCCGTAGAGATCCGGATGCAGTTGGGCGCCCCAAAGCCCGAACCCGCTACGGTAGATACGTAGGAGTTGTTGAGTAGCCACAGTGAGAAATCGTCGGAATCTTTGATCAGATTCGTTCCGTCCGTTTTACCAAAATAGTAGCTTACGTCCGGGAATGCGTAGAAAGCTCCGCGCGGTACATTGACCTTAAAGCCGGGAATTTCTTTCAGCAGGCCAACCACCAGGTCGCGGCGGCGGGCGTAGGCTTCGGTCATTTCTTTGGTAGCATCCAGCGGGCCGTTGAAGGCCGCCACGGCGGCTTTCTGGGCAATGGAGTTGGTGCCGGAGGTTACCTGCCCCTGCAATTTCTCCACCCCTTCGGCAATCCACTTGGCGGCGCCGATAAAGCCGATGCGCCAGCCGGTCATGGCAAAGCCCTTGGCTACGCCGTTGACGGTGATAACGCGTTCTTTCAGGGCCGGGATAGACCCCATGCTAAAATGTCCCTCTTCCGTAAAATTGATGTATTCGTAGATTTCGTCGGCCAGTACGTACACGTTTTCGTGCTTTTCGAGTACGGCGGCCAGGGCGCGCAGCTCAGCCTCGGTATAGACCGACCCCGTCGGGTTGTTGGGCGAGGCGTACATTACGATTTTGGTGCGGGGCGTAATAGCCGCTTCCAGTTGCTCGGGCGTCACCTTAAAATCATTCTCAAAAGCGCCGTCCAGTACTACTGACTTTCCTTCGGCGAGCTTCACCATTTCCGAGTAGCTCACCCAGTAGGGGGCAAAAATAAGTACCTCATCACCGGGATTTACCAACACCTGAATCGCATTGGCCAGGGAGTGCTTGGCGCCGGTCGAAACCACAATGTTCTCGGGTTTCCAGTCTATGTTATTGTCACGTTTCAACTTATCAGCAATTGCCTTGCGCAAATCGGGATAGCCGGCTACGGGCGAGTACCCGTGAAAACCATCATCGATGGCTTTTTTGGCAGCCTCACAAATGTGGGCGGGGGTTTTGAAATCAGGCTCACCAACGCTCAGGCTGATTACCTTATGGCCTTCGGCGGCCAGTTCACGGGCCTTTTTGGTCATCGCCAGCGTCGAAGATTCTTCGAGGGCGTTGATGCGGTCGGCCAGCAACCGGGTTTGGTCTGCTACTGCGGACATTGCAATAAAAAATTAAGTTAATTGAAACGGTATCAACAAATTGCCCGCAAAGTTACGAGTTTTTAATTCAGGATGCATCCAATGCCGAAATTTGTTTTTCGGATAAAAGGGACTTCCGGGCATTTCTACGACGCTACAAAGGCTCTGAATACCCTTACAGCTCTTCCAGGACAGATTCTCCCGCCGAGCCGTCCCCCGACGTCCACTGCCACGACTCGTAGAGCCTGAATTTGCCAGTGGGAAGTAGCTCCGGCCGCGACTGGCAACGGCCCGTCATGAGCTCGCCCCGATCGTTGACCTGATGGTAGCGCATGTCGATGGTGCCATCGGCATCCACCAGGCCGATCAGATGTCCTTTGACAATAAGGCCGCCCGAGTACTCGGAGGTCAGGATATTGCCCTGCTGCTGGTAGAGAAAAATGGTATCTGCGGAGGTTTCGCCGTTGGCGGTATTTTGTACGGGGCGAAAGCGTTTGTTGTGGTAGTTGATCATGGGGCTAACTTGCTTCTGATTCAGGATTGAAAAGGCGATTCAGCCAATTTACAAAAAGTCCGCAGAGGGCATGGTTGTGATCCAGGTAGGATTTTGTGATCGCCAGGCCCAGAGGGGTACCCGGCGATTCCTGCCAGGCCAGCCATGTATGGATCAAGGCTTTGGAACGATGAACGGGGGAGAATTTGGCAGCCGATTTATTCAGCACTTCATCGATAGCTTTTGTAGCCAGAGGAAGTGCAGCATCGTCCAAAGGAATCAGAACTTGGGCAAAGTCTTCGAGCATTCCCGGTACTTGATTGTTGGGCATAATCCAAATCCCGACAATTGTTGTTGCCTTACTGGAATTGACAATGGTACCTTTTGCATTGGGTACCTCCGGCAAATCGTATCCCAGAGGAGTGAGAATATTTTGTAATTGTTGCCATCTGGCGTGAATATCAACATCCGCATCAATCAAAATGCCCAAGTTTGAATCACGCAACTTTATGCGAACTGGAATTTGTACCAAGAGGGCATCTATTCCCTTACTATCTACGATGCCAAATGATTGAACTACTTTGAACTGATGACAAATTGCCAAAACAACATGCAGGTCGTCATTGCCCTCTACCAATAATTTTGCAGGAAGTTGCTCAATGTCCAATCTATTCATCGACGAACTTCGATCAGATTATCCGTGATTACTTTTAGTTCACGGGGTTCAAAAGTCGTGGCTTCGATGGCATCGTTGATATTTTCGAGTTTTATGAGCAGACCATTGAGTGGCACGGTTTCATTTTGATTCACGATATTCTCAAAAGCCCGGATAGTATCGCTGCTGTGGGTAGTGGCGAAGACCTGAATGTTAAGCTTTTCGGCTAAACTGAATATAATCTCCCACAATTTTTCCTGCACGGAATAGTGCAGGCCATTCTCAAATTCATCAATGAGAAGGTAGCCGTTTTCACAATTGACCATAGCAAGGATGATGGTGAGGATGCGGTTGATGCCGTCGCCCATAGAGCGTAGGGGAACTACCAAATCATCATTTTTCAATCTTACTACAGGACTCCTTTCTTCATATCTAGTCCTAGCCTCACCAATGAAAGTGATTCTTGCGATTCGGCTTTCTATAATTTTTAAAGCGTCTTCTACATATTTTTCATTATCTGTAAGTGAAATTTTATCCCAGAGAAACCCATTTGTGTCTCTCATAATATTATTTGTCCTGATAAATTGAATATTTTCATCAAGCATGTTGCTTGATGAGCGGTTTATCAATCCTGAGCGAAATAAACGTTCACTTTCAAGTGGGGTTATTAGGCTAGAATCGCCGATGCTTATCTCGATTCCAGTTTCTACCGAATCATCAAAAATATTATCATCCACTATTTGAGTCCTAGAAATTCTACCTCCATCACTAACAGTCGTAGTTCTAATGAATTTTACGAACCGAATAGATAGAGATTCTCCACTGGGCATTTCACCAAAGAGATTAAATTCCCTTTTTCTAGTACTCAATTTACTTTCGATTAAGATTCGATCATCTAGTTCAAAACTAGATCTGCGTTTCCAGAATAGACCAGATAATGCTTTTAGATTGCTTACTAAGTTTTTTTTAGGGTCATCAGAGCGACGAGCAATTTCTCCTCTTTCTTCTAAAAGTTGAAGAATCCAAGCAGTATTGCCTTTATGCAAATAGACAGAGATTGCCTCGAGCAAGCTAGTCTTTCCCGTATTGTTCTTGCCAATCACCAGATTGACGCGCCCCATCTTCTCAACGTTCAGTGATTTGAGGTTCCGGTAGTTCTGGATTTTTATGTTATTGAGCATAGATAGCGCCTTTATTCTGGTAGTTAATCAAAGATAATGCACTTTTCTGCTTCCTGCAATAGAGTTTTTCGGATAGGTTGAGGTACCTCTCGGACAGCGTAGCTAACCAGCCATCATGCCGCCGTCCAGCGGGAGAGCCAGACCGGTCACAAACGAGTTGGCCGGGTCGCACAGCCACAGAATGGCCTGGGCAATGTCGGCTGGCTCGCCATAGCGGCCCAGGGGAATATTCTTTACCAGTTTTTGCTCATACTCGGGGGCCATGGCAAACATCTGATCTACCATGGCTGAGCGCGTAAATACCGGACAAATGGCATTGATCCGGATATTCTTGCGGGCGTACTCCATGGCGGCAGCTTTGGTCAGGCCCACTACGGCATGCTTGGTGGCGGTGTATACCGGGCTATTGGGCAGTGCCCGCAGGCCAGCTACGGAGGCTACGTTTACGA
>CATMVR010000251.1 GCA_950075905.1 uncultured Persicitalea sp.
CGGGATTACCTCGCTCGCCTCAAACTTCTGCCGTACAACTCGACGAAAATCGAATGGCATGAGGTCAACTACGTGAGCGAACTCCAGCAGGCCAGCGACGGCAACTACTACGGGATGATTTCGGGTACCCAGACATTCACCGGCTACGGGAATAGCGGGGAGGATGTGCTGTATAGTGACGTGACCCGCAAAAATGTAAAAGTGAAGCTGCAATCCTACCAGAAATCAGTGGAAGGGCAGTCGCAGCTCAACTGGGAAGTGCTACTGGGAAATATTGGGGTAGCCGTGGACAACTAGACGATGCAACGCGGGAACCGCTGGTGTTTGGTGTGGGCCCTGGGGTGCCTTGCTGCTCAGGGTGCGGCGCAGTGCCTGAGTATCCGGGGGACGATCCGTGGTGTGGATTCTCAGGCAGCTATTGCCGATGCTCGCATGATGATCAGGACTAAAGAGGATGTATACCTGGTAAAGGTTATGAATGGAAGGTATCAAACGAATTTGCCATGTGGCGAAGCCACTCTCATCATAGAGGCAGAAGGGTACGGGCGCCTGACGATGCCCTACCGGCCCGGCACGTATGCTTCCACACCGTTGGAAGCATACGTGCCGTTTGTGCTGATCCCCGTGGCCCGTCAGACGTCCGATCAGCCCTATCTCCAGTCTGAGCAGAGCCATACCGAACTCCTCCGGAGCGGGCCCGGCAACCAACAGCACACCCAGCGTATTTTTCAGGTAAAGGATGCCCATACAGATCTAGTGCTGACGGCTTCTGTTTGTTTGTTTTACACGCAGAAGGCCCGTAAGCACTGTTTTACCGTCAGTCGGGGCCAGCCGCAGGCGATAACTTTCACAGAGCCTGATATCATTGCACTGGAGGTGGATGCACCGGGCTATCAGCCCTACCGGGGAAATCTGATTCTTAATGAAGTAGATCATCTGACGCGTACCTATACCATCGGCTTACATCGTGAGGCCACCGTTGTTGCCCTGACCGCTCCCGGGGCGTTGTATGCCTACTCGCTCGAGAGTAGGGGAGAGAGCATTGATATGATCCGGATAGATCCAAACCATTTTTATGTCTATACCGAACCAGGTGATTACCAGCTGCGTGCAAAAAATGCTTCGGGAGAAGCAGTATCCCGGAAGGCGGTTACCATAAAACCAGGTCTGAATATCCTGGCGGATTTTGAGGATACGAAAGATACCGCGGGGCATTCTCCGATAGAGGTAGTTCAGAAGTCAGGGAAAAGCAACAACCCGGCCATCGGTAAGCTTTATTTTGATCAGAGTGAATACCAGCTAAGACCGGCTTCCCGCGCCAGCCTGGATTCGCTGGCAACCTGGCTACGGCAGCATCCCGGTCAGCGGGTGTTGATTCGGGGGCATACGGACAATGTCGGTAACGCCCGGCGCAACCAGACCTTGTCGGAGTTCAGGGCCAAGGTGGTCTTTACGTATCTGACCAACCGGGGCGTACCCGAAGCTGCGATGGAATGGTCGGGCCTCGGCAGCCAATGGCCGGATGCCTCCAACGACACGGAGGAAGGTCGCCGGAAAAACCGAAGGGTGGAGATTTTTTCACCAGACAAGGCTAGTCCCATTAACTGATACGTATGAAAAAAACTTTACTGTTTGTTTGTGGCTTTTTCTGGCACCTGCAAGGCATAGCGCAGACGGTGCCAGACCGAATCTACCTACTCGACCAGCAGGTGATGCAGGTATGGGTAGACGAGATCGGAGAAAACGATATTCTTTATTTTACAAAAGGCCAACAGCCCCGGCAAGTTCAGAAAATTGCCCGCAGCCTGGTCTGGAAGGTAGTCTTTGCCAATGGAGATACTGAGCTCATTCAGTCGGCTCCCGCCGAAAACACTCCATCGGCGGAGGCCTACCCCTCCCCGGCTACTCCGGAAACAACGCCACTCAGGGAAGAAAGAGCCCGATCAAAGCCCGTTAGGTACCTGGGGTTGCTGGCTGGCGGGGTGGCCACTAATTTTTACCGTACCCAGTTCTTCCCTTTTCCCGGCAAAGCGCACCTCGACTGGGAGGCCGGTCTGGTAGGTAGCCCGGTAGCCACCCGCTTTTACCAGGCCCGCCTGGAGCTGCTCTATACCAACAAAGGGGCGGTCGAGACTTTCCAATCGCCCAGGTTGACAATCCAAAGTGAAAGCCGCCTTGCCTACCTACAGGCCAATGTGCTGCCGCTCATACTCAAAACCGGCTCCGACCGGCTCAACTTTGCACTGGGCGCCGGGGGCTATTTTTCCTATCTGATTCAGGCTTCTTCCCGTTCGGACCTGGACACGGGTGACATGGAAGACGATCTGCTGGCCCGGCAGCAATTTGACGTTCCTACTGACTACGGACTGATGGCGTTGACGGGCCTGTACGTACGTCACAAGCCCCTGCTGGAGGTACGCTATACGCACGGATTAGGCCAGCTGATGACCAACGCCCCCATTCGGGTTCAGGGAGTTCATGTTACACTATTTCTGATTTTTTAAAACCATGAGAAATCCAGGAATACTCAGACTATTGCTGATTTTTTTGGCGTACGGCTGCCAGGAAGTGGTTCAGCCCCTGGACGAATACTACCGGTTCAAAGGCATCCGGCGCATTGTGCTCAACAAGCCCCTTTTTACCGAACTCGTAAAAGGGGAGAGCGTTTTGCTGACCGATCTGCTCGAATTCAGAGATGCTGACAACAACCCCGTGGAAGTACCCCTGGAGGCTATTTCGTTTTTTGCGAACGAAACTACCCTGGCCGGTTCGCAGTTCGACGCAGTCCAGCAGGGCGAGTACAAAATTACCGCCCGTATCGGCAGCCTCCAGAGCAATGTAGTAGCCCTTACCGTACTACCGCCGGGGGCGTATCCTCTCATCCGGGTTCCAGTCGTATTTCATACCGTAGGCACCTCCATGACCGCCGCCCAGGCTCGTACCCTTATCGAAGGTGCCACGGCGGCTTTCAGAAACCGCTGGCAAAACTATGGCGAACCCAAAGACCCCCTGAGCGCCGACTGTTACATTGAATTTTATGCCGCAGACCGTGATCCTGCCGGGAATGTTCTGCCTGTACGGGGAGTAGATGCTGTCACAGCATTGAAAACCGAGTACACGCAGCCTGAGGCCGTGGCCCTGGCCGCCAATCATTACTGGAATCCCAACCGCTACCTCAATGTATGGGTTTTCAATTTAACGGGTAGCTACACCAATTCAAGCTTTGCTTATTTTTCCTACGTAAGTGAATCTCTCATCGGGCTTAGCACGGGCACCAGAGGGACTACGCCCAGCCAGATATTCGGGGTTTTTCAAAACGCTAAACATACCAGCCTGGTGCCGGTGTTTGCGCACGAAGTGGGGCATGTGTTTGGACTGCGCCACGTTTTCGACGGCAACGGCAGTCAGGCCAATGCCTGCGGTGCTACTGATCCGGATTACTGTGGCGATACCCCATACTACGATAGATTAGCGTACGCAGCGAACATAAGGCAACTGAACAAAAACCGGGTCAGCTGCGACGGTACTCCCTACGTTAGTACCAATTTTATGGATTATGACTATTCCTATGAGAATTCATTCACGCCCGATCAGCGCCTGCGGGTCCGGCACGTAGTCAGCTACGGGCTATGGCTGCCCACGCCTTACAACGGCTACCGCAATGCCCGGCAGGATGCGGTACCCGGCTATGTCCGTTTACCCGAAGGGTTTGTTCAGCCGCCGCCGGTAGTATGCAATCGTTCCGAAACTTCCTTTTCCAACTAATCCTCCACGCAATGCGAAACATTTTGACTTTTTTGATCCTTTGTCTGACGGCCTCATTCCAGGCGCTGGGCCAGTCGCAACCCGACAAGATTTTTCAACTGGACAAAACCTCCCAGGATGCCTACGTGGATGAGATCGGCGAAACGGCCATCACTTACTTTCTACCGGCAGATACCCGGCGTCAGAATCCTCAGCAGGTACTAAAAGCCAGGGTCTGGAAAATCGTCTTCGCCAATGGCGACGAAGAGGTTATTAACCCCCTGCCCGCCGAGCCCACAATGCCCGCCCCGGTGGCCAGGCCGGATCGTATCTTTACCACCAGCAATACCATTGTGGAAGCAAAAGTGCTTCATATCGGTCAGACAACCGTGGAGTACCGACGGCTGGACGGAGCAGCCGACTCGCCCGTGTTTGAACTACCCTTAGAGAAAGTAATCAGGATCGAATTGGCGGATGGAGGCGTCAGATCATTCACTAATTCGGAAACCTCTGAAACGGAAAAAAGAAGTACCAGAAAGTCCGACAGTACGCCTACCGGGCCACAGCAAACCACCCGAAAACCATCCCGGATGCGTGAATCCCGGCCGATAAATGCCGGTTCGGCCCGTTCACGAACAGAGGACGCCAGGTTGGGCCTGTCGGCGGCTTTTGTGGGCTCGTATGTCTACAAAGAACCCTACTGGCAGGCCGACTCGAATGGCGTCGGGTTGCGGCAGGGATTAGGGGGCTCACTCACTGTCCAGTATAAAGCCCTGAAATGGCTGGCTATCTTTCTGGAAGGAGGTTATAACCAGTTTCTTTCCAACCGTACCTATCTCACGCCAGGCAACGACACGCTCTATACGGCGAAGTACATACTCAGAACCATGCCCGTACAGCTTGGTGCGAAAATCTACCTGTCCGGGCGGGTATACCTTGGTCTGTCGGGCGGTATGAACTACCTCATCACCCGTTTCGATTCGTACAGTGATTACAGCCTCGAAACCAAACGTTTCTCGCCGGTAGGTACCGCCGCCCTGGGTGTCGAGCCCCGGCTGGGTGGCCTGAAGCTAAACATTGCCGTGCAGTATACCTACTCTACCGTCATGGCAACGAGTCAATACGCTGCCTCACCGGCCATTCATACACCCCAATTCAAACTAGGTATCGGCTTCTAAACCAGCTATGACATATGAAAAAGACAAAAATTTCCACCCTCCTGCTTCTGGTTTTATTCCAGCTGTTTTTCCAGCAGTGTGCCCGCGAAACCACCGAAATTGTCGAGCCCGATACCTTTCAGGATATCGATACACCGGACGATATCAATGAATGGATCGAGCAATTGGAAACTACCAGCACACCGCTGGAAGAACTGATCCTGCCAAATGGCCGTTCCATTGCCGTTTTTTTAGAGGAATACAAAGAAAAATATAAAGGGGGGCGATTCGCCGCGGGTACCCTAAATCCGGAAGATCAAAAAAATATACTGATTGCCAGTATGGGCAAAGTAGCCCAGTTTCTCTGTAACAGGGAGAACTTTGATTTTGCCGCCGAGGCACCAGACGGACCGGCTCAGAAAGGTTTGGCCTACTCGTGGGGGCAGTCCGATTATACCAAACGGGCATTACCTCCGGGTACCCCTTACTGCCCTAAGGATACTCCCTGTTCTTTTAAAATCTACGGGCTGGATTTTTCCGGATTCATCACCAACCTACTCAGAGAAGCCGAAGACCCTGCCGCTGAGGATGTACTATTTCAGACGGTTTCAAGAGTCAACTCTACCACGCAGGCCACCGAAAAATTCTGGAATGACTTGCTGAAGCAAAACCCGAAGTTTGAAAAGGTAGAAATGAAAAAGAAAGGCAAGCTCGAAGTAGGTAAAATCGAAGCCGGGGACATCATTCATTGGCCAGGGCATATTGCTTTTGTTTTTTACGGGCAGGACGGTAAACTAAAAATGCTTCAGTCAAACGGAAAAAGCAGCGATGTGAATAAAAGAAACGGAGGTCCAACCTGTGAGGACAAAACTAAGTCTGACTGTAACTGTCCGGCTACCGAATCAGGCGCTTGTAAACTGAATTATTCAGATCCTAAAAAAGGTGTCCACGAAGTGGATCTGACCCAGGATAAAATCAATGCTTTTGGTAAAAATTACGAAATCCTGCGCCTCACCACCAAACTGGAAGGGAAATGGACCCTGCAACTCAAATGCGACTGGGCGGCCGACAATGACGTTGCGGTTGTTTTTGAGATCAATATTCCTGATACGCAGGATGGAAAACCTTTTACTGCAAAAGGCAAGGGAACCGACTATGATGGCGACGATCTTTTTGTAGAGTTTGTGGGAGAATACGAGCCTGTGTCCAGAAAGCTAAAAGGAGATTTGAGAACCACATCCTACGAAGGCGAACCCAACCCACGCCTGGATAAGTTTGAAACGATTTTGCCCGCGGATGACACTCCCACCAGCTGGATTACCCTGACCAGTATACAAAGAGATGCAAACGCCTGCATTGGACAAATAAAACTGGAACGGGCGGCGGCCGATGGAGGCAAAAGAAAGGAAGCCCCCAAGCTAACCAAACAAAATATCCTGTAATGCAGCTATGAAAAAAGCAATTCTTTTTACGCTTCTGATGGTGGGGGGAAGTGCCTTACTGAACGCGCAGGATACCCTGCAACTGCGCGATGCGCAGGAGATACAGCTACTGGCCCAGCGTAAGGTAGAGAAAGGACTGGCCGACCTGCTCAATACCATTATATTTGAAGACCTGGGGGAGTTTGAGCGCAAGTCCATCATGGCCGATAGCTACGGCGAATCGCCCAATAAGCTGTTTTATAATGCGTCGGTGATTGTTGAAGACGACATTAACCCCGAGCATACCGGCACTGGCCGCCCGCAGGACCTGCCCATTGACAAGTACCTGAGCAACCTCGAACTATTCTACAAAAAGAGCATCGATCGCACCATTATATTCTCGGAGTTTCGGGTATCGAATGTCAAGAAATCTGACTATTTCTACGTAAAAGTTTATTTCAAATCCCACTTTCAGGGAACGCACAACCAGATTGCCGGCCCGTACCAGCCGGTTAGCCGGGTGGCTGAGGTACGGGCCGAGCGCAGGGGCAAAAAGTGGGCCGCCACCATCGCTGGCCTGGCCTTCGTAGCTCCGGATGATTCGGCTCACACCACCCGGAATGATGTGTACATAGTGCAGAACGAACCTCTACTGCTTGCTTCCGGCAACGAAAACCAGGTTTTGCGGGAAGCCGAATTGGCCAGGGAGAAAGAGCGGGAAGAAGAAAGAAAGGCCCAGGAGGAGTACAACCGGTATCTGGATACCGGCGATAAGGCGCTGGCCGAAAAGGATTACGAAAAAGCCCTCGAAGCTTTTACGGAAGCTGAAAAAAGAAATGTGTACGACGATTTGCTGCCGCGCCGGAAGATCTATCAGGTCAAA
>CATMVR010000252.1 GCA_950075905.1 uncultured Persicitalea sp.
TTATCGCCCGTCGACAGGTACAGGTTGCCTTCTTTATCCCAGGCAATAGAACCTCCCGTATGGCAGCAGTCGTTCTGACCGCCAATGCGGTTTTCGGCTACGTTCAGGATCAGCTGCTCGGTATCGGTCAGGAGTTTGTTATTAGCATCGTCCCATTTCATCCGCACCAGGCGGTTGTTGGTGTCAGGTTTTACGGCGGAGTAGTAAAGGTACACCCACTGATTGTCCTTGAAATTAGGATCAATGTTGATGCCCATCAGGCCATACTCGCGCTCAAAGTGAACGGGAATGTTGTTGATCAGCTCCGTTTTCTCGGTTTTGGGATTGTACATCTTCACGGCTCCCTTGCGCTCCGTAAATAGTACCTTGCCGTTGTCTAGTACTGCCAATTCAGTAGGCTCGTCCAGATTACTGGCTAGTACTTTTTTGGTAAAGCGGTTTTCCTCGGGAGCAGCCATCGAGTGCGCCTTGGAGTAGTCCAGCTTATCGGCCATGGCCCATTTGAGTCCACCCATCAAATGTTTTACAAAAACAGGCTCGCTGAATGTCTCATCGGTATGGCCAAAATTGGTATAGAAGGCTTTACCGCCGTCAAAGGTATGGTACCAGGCCATGGGGTGGTTATCGCCCATTTTGCCGTCCTTGTAGGTTTTCTCGTCAATCTTGACCAGCACCGTCACATCGTTGTTGAACTTCTTAAAGTCATAAAACTCGTCCTTGATGGTCCACTTGTCGGGAAAGCCTTCCATCGAGGGATGGTTGCGGTTCACGACGTAAGCCTCGCCCGTCTGCACGTTGGGGTTGCCGGGGTGGCTGGCAAAGTAGGCACCGGCCAGTTTGTTGTACCAGGGCCAGTCGTACTCAGTGTCGGCCGCGGCATGGATACCCACGTATCCACCGCCCGCCTGAATGTAGCGCTCAAAAGCCGTTTGCTGGGCGTCGTTCAACACATCACCAGTAGTACTCAGAAAGACTACGGCCTTGTATTTTTTTAGATTTTCTTCTGTAAACAAGGCTGCGTTTTCGGTGGTATCCACGGCAAAGCCGTTCTCTTTTCCCAGCTTCATGATTGCCGCTTTGCCCGTCGGAATGGAGGCATGGCGAAAGCCCGCCGTTTTGGAAAATACCAACACTCGCCCAGCGGTGGCGTTTTGTGCTTGTATGATTTCCATACCGAGACTGCAACAGACAATCAGGCCTGCCAGAGCGTGTTGGATGGATTTTTTAATAAATAAATACATAATAAAATTTTGATTAGCTACTATATTTTATCAGAACAATACAACAAAGTTTCAAATATAACGATGAAAACGTTAGATATTGGGGAAAATGTGTTGTTTTTGGAAGTATTAATACCGCCCGTGACCCACTAATTTATACCTGCTATTACCCAGGAAATATAGCCGGAAGGAGATAAGTATATCAGGGAACAACGATAGGATACAACCACAAAGATCTACCTGTGATTCCTACTCCGAAACACTAGAAGGATCGCCAACTTTCTTATAGAATAGTAACAGAAGGGACACTACTGCCTTTGCCAGGATACTATTAACACCAGGTTGAGGGGGATATATAAAAAAAACCAGCTTCCACAAAACTGATGTGAAAGCTGATCAACCAAGCAACCGCAAAAGGAATGCCTTACTTTGCAACAAGTCGTTTCCAGGTGTCGGTACGGCCAAAAAGGGATACACCGATATAGCCACGTCCATCCAGTACATTTAAGTTTTTGGGTGAGATGGTGGCTTCAAAAGAATAGGTAGATCCATTATTGGGGTCGTAGATAGAACCCTCCCCCCACGTTAGGTTGTCTTTCGTACCGGTAAACGCTACATCTTTCATGATGATCAGCCCTTTACGAGGATTCTTGCGCTTAGATTCCTCTGGATTATTTTTGTCTAGCTTCGGTTGGCCGGTGTCGGGGTCGTTGGGTTCTTTGAGCCAAATGGTACGTCCGTAGTATTTCTTCGGATCCTCGCCAGCAGATTCTCTTCCCTTGTAGATTTGAACTACGGACTGCCCATTGCTTGGCTGCCAATTGCCTACGATGATGTCGGCCGGATTGCTGAGACTTTGCGCAGCAGCCGGGGTGAGCGTCCATAGTAGTATTACCAGGGCTCCTGTAAGTATTTTGGAGATATTCATAGTTTGTTTGATTTTGAGTGTAATACAAAGAATAATCGGGTAGGGTTGTTTAGGGGCTTACCAGGTTGATCCCCACACGGAAGTACAACGGCATACCCATTTTGTTTGATATAAAAGCGTCGGCACTTTCGGTTTGAGCCAGGTCGTACCGGTACATGGGGCGTACCCCCGCCTGTACATTGAGCCATATAAAGTCAGTGATACTTTTATCCCATGACACCCGGGCACGAATCTCAGACTTTCTAAGCTCCATTTGCGAAAACCCATACGTGGTGTTGGCCCCCGGAGCAGACTGAATGTGGTAGCTTTGCCCTTCCAGCTCGTAGCCAAACATCAGCATAGACTTGGTCGAAAAATTGTAACGGGCATGCCCTCGGGCAGGTAGGAGTAGCTCCATACCCCATCGATCATTGAAGGTTTTGTTCCACAATAGCACTGGAATGTGTAGTACTCTACCACCTCGGTAGGTACGGGTAATGCCCACGCCCAGGTTCTGATTGTCATTGTACTTCCATCCATAAACGGCAGTGGCGCTGTATTTGATTAGGCCGAAATCCGGTTTGATGTTATCGAAGTTGTAATTGCCATTCAACGCTGCTTCCGCCTGAAAAATCAGAAAGTGCTTCTCGTCCAGAGGTTTGAAAATCAACGTACCGAGCGTAGTGGTGCGAAGGGGGTGACGAGCGTGGTTTAGGGCAATTAGATGGCCGGGTTTTACAGTATTCTCCGCAATATCGTATCGGCTCTCCCAGTAAGAGGCGGTCAGGTTAGCAATGATATTGTTTTTTGAGATAACCGGAATATTGGCATCAAGCCGCAGGCCGATGTTTCGATTGACCGGCGCAGTATAGGTAGGGTACCTGGCAGCCTCAGAGCTGTTTAGTCCCGGGGCCGCCTCGGATGTCATGTTGTACGCTCCCAGATAGTCAAAACTAATGCCCACGAGTCGGGTGGGGCTAAGGTTGGTGATTTTGTTGGTAGCGAAACTTTTAATGGGAGTTTCATCGGCCATTTTGAAGGCGTCCGGATCAAACTCTTCTTCTTCACTCTGGGCCAGAAGTCTGCCGGGGGAGGCTATACCCAATACGAGTACAGCCATTGATATCCAGTGCATTATAGATGAAAAAATACGCATGTGATGAAGAGGGTTGTTTACAATTTTGGGCAAAAATATACAAAAATATGTAGGAATATTCATTGAGGCTAAATTTATAAATTCTAGTCTATAATCGTCTTTACACCCTCTCACTACGGTGGTACATCCAGTCAGATAAATGTAAACCCTGCTCCTACGCAAAGGCTACAAATCAGAAAAAAGGGGGGGCTTTCTTACAAAAAAAGAGGAGCCGTACCTAAACGACTCCTCAGCTTATTAATGAAGGAATACTTGCTATTACAACCCAAGAACTTTACGATTAAAGGCCTCGTCGGCTCCCGTACCGGCGAAGTCGTCAAAGGCTTTTTCGGTCACCTCGATGATATGGCTGGCGATGAAAGGTGCGCCTTCGGCGGCTCCCTGCGTGGGCGACTTGATGCAACACTCCCATTCCAGTACGGCCCAGCTATCGTAATCGTACTGTGAAAGCTTGGAGAAAATACCGGCAAAATCTACCTGACCGTCACCCAGGGAGCGGAAACGCCCGGCGCGATCGGCCCAGCCGGCAAAGCCGCTGTATACTCCCTGACGCCCGGTAGGGTTAAACTCGGCATCCTTGACGTGGAACGCCTTAATGCGGTCGTGATAGAGGTCGATAAATTCGAGGTAGTCCAGCTGCTGCAATACAAAGTGGCTGGGGTCATAGTTGATATTGGCACGGGGGTGACCGTCTACGGCTTCCACAAAGCGCTCGAAGGTAGCACCGTCAAACAGATCCTCGCCGGGGTGTAACTCGTAGCATACGTCTACACCGGCTTCGTCGTAGGCATTCAGAATAGGCTTCCAACGCTTGGCCAGCTCACCAAAGGCGGTTTCTACCAGACCCGCCGGGCGTTGTGGCCAGGGATACAAGTAGGGCCATGCCAAGGCACCCGAAAAAGTAGCAGACGCTTTTAATCCCAGGTTCTGGCTGGCTTTGGCGGCTAGTTTGAGCTGATCTGCGGCCCATTCGGCCCGCGCCTTGGGGTTGTTGCGTACTTCGGGGGCCGCAAAGCCGTCAAACATGGCGTCGTACGTGGGATGTGAAGCTACCAGTTGCCCCT
This sequence comes from uncultured Persicitalea sp., assembly GCA_950075905.1. Lineage (GTDB taxonomy): Bacteria > Bacteroidota > Bacteroidia > Cytophagales > Spirosomataceae > CATMVR01. Next base: position 4,348 of record CATMVR010000252.1, read on the forward strand.
GTAAGTGGGTAGACAATTCGGTCACTTCTACACCGATGTCTTTCAGCTTGCCTTTGTACTCATCACAGTACGTTTTCGATTCGGCGGCTTGCTTCAAGTCAATGCAACGGGCATCCCAGGTTGGAATCTGAATGCCCTTATAGCCGAGGTCGGCCATGTAGCGGGCAATGGAATCCAAAGAGTTGAAAGGGGCTTCGTCGCCCATGAATTGCGCCAGAAATATGGCTGGTCCTTTTATGGTTTTCATAGTTTAATTATGAATGATAGAATGATAGAATGATAGAATGTTTTTCTTCTTAAGTACGAAGAGAACTGCGGGCCTTAGAAAGGATCTTTAGGATTTCGGTAGTTTCAGATTTTAAGGCATAGAGTTTTTTCTCGTCCATGATTCCAGCTTCTTCCATGATTTCCAGCCAGAACAAAGACTCATCCGCCTCTTCGATAGTTACAGAGAGTTTGGAGAAAAACTCAGCCTTGCTTCTGGCCCGGCAAGCAGCGCGGTAATTAGCCCCAGTAGATGTTGCTGAACGAAGCAATTGTTTGCCAATAATCTTGGCCTCTTCGGTAGGTGGCAACGCTTGGAAAAGTTTGATGTGCCTCAGTACCAAATTCTTTGTCCTGAGTTTTACCACTTCAATAAATTCAGACTTTCTCAAATAAGGGAATTCTTCCTGCTCGTTTACCTCCCAATTTTCATCCATAGAAGTGGAGTTTTGGCTATTTGCTTAATTGATGTTTATGAAATGGGTGAATGACAGAATGATAGAATAAGCTCACCAACTATTCTATCATTCTATCATTCACTCATTCTAACATTAAACCTCAACCCACTTCTCACTCCGGGCGCTTTCGAGAATCTTCTCGCAGATCAGGAGCTCGCGGTAGCCGTCTTCAAAAGTGGGGAAGGTGGGATTTTCGGGCTGCTTGCCGGCTTCAATGGCGGCGTAAACTTCCTTGAACATCTGCTTGGAGGTGTCGGGAAAGCCCTCGTTGTGGCCGCCGGGGAAACTGATCACCGACTGCGCCTCGCGGTGTACCAGCGAGGGATCGCGCATCAGTACTTCGTTGTAGCCGTCGCGGTTGCCGATCCAGAGTTCATTGGGTGTTTCGGAGCAGAAACTGAATGTTTTCTTGGAGCCCGAGATCTCGAAGCTCATGCGGTTTTTGCGGCCGGCCGATACCTGTGATACCGTAATGACGCCCTTGTTGCCGTTGTCGAAGCGCAGCAGCACGTTGGCGTGGTCTTCGGTGTTGATGGGTACATCGGCGTAGTCTTCGGGTTTCAGCATCTTACCCGAGTAGGTTTCTACGGGTTTTAGGGGCTTTTTCCGGGTTTTGTGCACGGTGTTGAAGTCGGCCATCAAGGCCACGGTCTTCAGACCGGTGATGTATTCCAGTATATCCATCAGGTGCGAGCCGATGTCGGCAATGGCCCGCGAGTCGCCGGACTTGTCGGGTTCGAGGCGCCAGTTGTAGTCGGTTTCGTAGAAGAGCCAGTCTTGCAAATAGGAGCCAATAATCGAATAAATCTCGCCCAGTTCGCCTTTTTCACGCATTACCTTCATCTGACGGGCCAGTGGGTAGTAGCGCAAATTGAAGTGCACGGCGTTGACTAAGCCAGTTTTTTTGGCCAGAGCTACCAGTTCTTCGGCTTCGGCCAGGTCTTTGGCCAGGGGTTTTTCGCACACCACGTGCTTACCGGCTTCTAGTGCTGCTTTTGATTGGGAATAGTGCAAAAAGTTGGGGGTACAGATATGAACACACTGAATATCTTCCTGCTTCAGTAATTCATCGAAGGTATAGGAGCGTTCGATGCCCAGCATTTTAGCTTTCTCTGCGGCCAGTTCGGCGGTGACCTCGCATAGGGCGGCCACTTCCACGTTTGGCAAACGGCGCAGTGCCTCAATGTGCGCCGGGCCAATAAAACCAGTTCCTACGACTCCTACTTTGATTTTTGACATGCTATCTAATTTTGATTTAGTGATTGAGAGATTGAGAGAATAATTTTGAAATAGCGATTAAGAGAATAGATTAAAATGAGTGATCGAAAGAACTAACAGTTTATTCTCTCAATCACTCAATCTCTCATTCACTCAATAAATTTCGTCCACTTTGTGTCTGTTTTGTCCGATGCTAGTACCGTGTCGATGAACTTCATGCCGCGTAGACCATCGTAGACCGTCGGGAAGTCGAAGAGGGAGTTTTGCTCCTTACCTTCCCAGCGGGCGCGTACGGCCAGGGCAAAGTTGCGGTAGAGGTTGGCAAAAGCCTCGAAGTAGCCTTCGGGATGGCCGGCTGGAATGCGGGTGTGTACCTGGGCGGCATCTGAGAGCTCGCCCACGCCGGTGCGCAGCAGGCGAGCCGGGCTGCCCTGTACTTTGTGTATCAGCGTGTTGGGTTCCATCTGATTCCATTCCAGACCTCCTAGTTCGCCGTAGATGCGGATGTTAAGGTCGTTTTCTTCACCATTGCAAATCTGGCTGTTTTGCAGAATGCCCTTAGCTCCGTTGTCGAAGCGCAGCAGTACGTTGGCGTCGTCATCGAGCAGGCGCCCTTCCACAAAGATGGTCAGATCGGCGCATACCTCACTTATTTTCAGACCGGTGATGTACTCGGCCAGGTTTTCGGCATGCGTCCCGATGTCGCCGATACAGCCTGCCGCGCCGCTGCGCCTCGGATCGGTCCGCCACTCGGCCTGCTTCAGACCGGCCTGCTCGAGACGCGTCGACAGCCAGCCTTGCGGGTACTGCACCACGACCTTGCGCAGCCGACCCAGATCTCC
>CATMVR010000253.1 GCA_950075905.1 uncultured Persicitalea sp.
CATCCAGCCCAACTTTTTCTACGCCCAGTATGGTACCCCATAAGACAGCCAGCTGCTTTTCGAGTTCAAGAACCGGCTCGCGGTATAAATTTCTAAGTGCAGGGCGCTGGTTGCTGGGTTTGGGCAGTTGTTTCTTGTCAATTTTACCGCTTACTGTTCGGGGAAAATCCTCCAAGGGAACAAAATGCGAGGGTACCATAAAATCAGGTAATTGCTTTTCTACGCCTTTTCGCAATTCTTCCAGGTCGTACTCCTCAGCCGTGACCACGTACGCGACAAGCTGCTTCTGCCCGGGTGTATCTTCGCGGGCCACTACAACAGCCTGCCGGATACCGGGCTGCCTGGTCAGGGCAACTTCAATTTCCCCGAGTTCAACCCTATTCCCCCTTATTTTCACCTGATCATCTTTCCGCCCATGAAACTCGATTGAGCCGTCGGGCATATAGCGCGCCAGGTCACCGGTTTGGTACAGGGTTACCGGTCCTTTTTGCGGATGTATCCAGGGTACGAATGCTTCATCGGTCAACTCAGGGCTATTGAGGTACCCATCCGCCAGGCAAACGCCACAGATCCCAATTTCCCCAATTTCACCGGCGGGTACTACCTGGCGGGCTTCATCGAGAATTAAAACGTCAGCACCTGTAATAGGCTGCCCGATACTTGGTACTTGTGGCCAGTTCTGCGCATCGCCTTTCAGTTTCAATGTCGTCACCCAGATACTCGCCTCGGTTGGACCATATACGTTCATAAGGGTACAGGAGGGGCGGGCGGTAAATAACCGGGCAATCTGAGGCGTTATTTTCAGGAGCTCGCCACCCGTAATTATTTCCAGGAGGTTGTCCGGAACACCCGGTTCCTCATCAGCCGCCTCGGCTAGATATTGCAGCACCACATAAGGCAGGAAGACCCTATGAATACGGTTTTGGCGAATATAATCCAGCAACCGTCCAGCATCCAATCGGATACTATCGTCGATAAGGTGAATGGTACCACCCGTTATGAGGGGTAGGAATATTTCCTGAAACGATGCATCGAAGCTCAGATGGCAGAACTGAAGGGTTTGGAGTCCTGGTCCGGCAACCGAGTGATCTTGCTGCCATTTCAGCAGATTTAGCAGTCCGGCATGGCCCAGGCAAACCCCTTTGGGTTTACCCGTCGAGCCGGATGTGTAGAGAATACAAGCAGTGGTGTTACGATGGCGAACGGGAAGAGGCTCAAAAGCATGGTGCAAATCAGCCCTGAGCACATTCATGCCTAAATTTGCAAAACAAGCTTCGTCCGTACCATTGGTCAGGCATACCTTTACCTTGGAATCGGCAATGATTTGCTCCAGCCTCAGGGTTGGATAAGTCGGATCCAGGGGAAGGTACGCTTTTCCGCTTTTAAGTGTCGCTAACACGCTCACAACCATGCCTATTCCTCGCGTGGTACTTACACCAACTACTTCTTCTTGCGGGAACTTGTGCAGAATGGCCAGAGCAAGTTCATCTGCGCGCTCATTGAGTGCACCGAGGGTCAACGTTTCAGTTTTGTAAACAATGGCAGTCTGGTCGGCGTACGCATGTGCCGCTTCCTCTACCAATTTATGAATCAGCAAAGAATTGACTTCCATAGTGTGTGTAAAATGTAATAAATATGCATGAATGTGCTCCTATTCAGGAGGCATGATGTGTGTAATAGTAACTTCCTTTTTTATATATTAACCTTAGCTTCTGTTCTCTATTTGCCCGAAAGCATATTTAATACAAAAAGCCTGTTTACCCAGTACTGCCACTGCCTTGGCAGTTTCCTTCGTGTTCAGAAGGCAATGCATGGTAACGCAACCCAGGCAAAAGCCGAAAAGACTTGAACAACTTGTGCAAAGCACTGACTTTCAAATATCAGCATCAAACTTCATTCTGACATCATATCTAAACATATTCTCCCCAAAAGGTGGTAAAAAATTGTTAGTAACTTTCAGCATAAATTATAAAAAAGAGTCGATGCAATACCATTATCTGGTGAAAATCCAGACCGAAATGGTAGATATTAAATCATAACAATAAGCGGCGTAATAGTCTGACAGCGATTTAAAATGAATTCGAGCTATTTATTTCTAGACTCTGAAAAGCTCGTTAAACCCAGTACAAAGGTGTATCATGATGGCGAGATAAGGCAACTCGCATGAATTCAAACACAATTATAACTATTTTCATCGGAATCTACATTGCTATGGTGCATAAAAGGCAATTGTTTAAGTGGCTGGTGATGCTGAATTTTCAAATGAATAATCTCGCAACGAACCATCAACTTAAGGCATTACCGAGTCTAATCAGGATGAATAACCAAAAGTTCCAGGCGTGCTCACTGACGCCGCGCGGATGAGCTGGTCAACCAGAAGCTGAGTCACTATACGCTGAAAAACCACAGGCGGGTGCACAAGCAGGACAAAGAACGAACCAACATCAGTCTGTACGACGGCGAGTGTAAACTGGACTTCATACTGATGTACTTCAAGGAGAACCCCAACCAGGCCTACCATGGCTGCCTGTTCGGCCTGTGCCAGGCCAAGGTCAGTGGGTGGGTGAGCAACCCAGTCCCCGTTCGGGAGGAGTCGCTGCGTCGTCTGGGCATGATGCCCCAGACGGTCCACCGCTACCTACCGCCAGGAAGGGCGAGACTGACTTAGGCCAAACGCCGCTGAACCTGCTGGCGGACCTGGGCTTCGCCGGGATGGAAAAGGGCTATCCCAATGCCTGCCCTGCAAGTAGCCCAGGAATGGAGTGCTAACAGAGTCGCAGAAGAGCCTCAACTGGGGGATCTGCAGGGTCAGGGGCAGCTTGGAGCATGCGTTTTCAGGGGTTGAAAAGACTGAAATTCAGTAGAATTAAGTTCGACCAAGGAGTTGACAGACCCGTGATGAGATTATCAGGGCTGCCGCCGCCTTACACACCCTGAGAACTACATGCAGAAAACTAATAGTAAACCATTCATGGTAAACTTTAATAAAAGATTATTTTTTTTCGTGTATTTATTCTAATTAACGAAAATTTGGTACGATATTTGCTCCCGGACATTGAAGCTTAAACAAGACAAGTAGAAAACGGCGAGTCAGCAGTGAGCTTCTTTATTAAAAAAAGACAAAAAACATTTAAGATAATAGTGTGTGATAGTGAGGACAAGGTACGGAGAAACTCCGTGCCTTGTTTAGCTGAAGAGGGCTTTTGTTCATGGCTATGGAGGTACTCGTTTTGCAGCCCTGGGCATTCGGGAGTGTAAAGCAAACTGTATCACCTCGCTCTGAGGTAAAAATAACTAAATTGAAAACGTTATCAGACACAGACATGCAAACAGACAAGAACGGATATGTTCAATGAAGTGTGTCATTTCTTAAATTCGGGTATGGCTTCGGACGCGTTCCCCGAACACAATCGTGAGTTGCTGTAGGGTCGCCACCCAGTTCTGCACAGGCATTTTTCACTTCTCCATCATCCTCTGGGTTGTCAGGTAAAGTAGCTTGATCAGCGCTGTTTCGGAGGGAAAGGCGCCCTTCGATTTTGTCACATAACGGATCTGCTTGTGAAAGCTCTCGACGGTATTCGTCGCGGACGCCGCTCGGTGTAGACGACCTTGCGGATGGATACCGGATACTCAAATCTAATGGCCGAAGCGGTTCCGTTTCCAGCTCTCTACCACCAGGGGGTATTTCGCGCCCCACTTCTCCTCAAAATCCACCAGTTTCTGTTCTGCTCCGTTCAAACTAGGATTTGTGTCTCAAACTAAAAAAAGCACCTAGCAAATTAATGCTAAGTGCTTTCGGAGCGGCGTACCGCATTTTCAAGAGCCCCCAGTCGGGATCGAACCAACGACCTACTGATTACAAGTCAGTTGCTCTACCAGCTGAGCTATGGAGGCTTATTTCTGGTACTCCAAGTCAGTTGCTCTATCGATACGTCGAACCGCAGCTGAGCTATGGAGGCTTATTTTTGGCACCTACAAACGGGCGACGTTCCGCTCAGTTGCACTATCGTGCGATGAACCGCAGCTGAGCTATGCAGGCTTATTTAATTTCAGGGAGCGTGTTTTGATTTCCTTTCCCTGAAATCGTGGTGCAAAAGTAAGGGGTTCGGGTATATAGCGCAACTATTCTCCCACTATTTTTTTTATATTTTTTACCCCCTGCCTCCGATTTTTAAATAGCCTCCTGAATAATAGTGAGTTGGTGTTTCAGCTCTTCTAATTGCTCCGACGCTTTTTTGATTTTTTCTTCGAACCCGGCTTTCAGCTTATCGGATGTTTTGGACTTGGCGAAGAATTCAATATTGTTTTGCCACAGCGAGATGTCGTTTTCCAGTTGGCTTACCTTGCGGCGGATATCGCTTTCCTTGCGGTAAAGGCCCCGGTTGGTTTCGCCTTCCTTCACCAGCTCTACTTCGCTTTCCAGCACCACCTGCTCTTTTTCGCCCTTCGACAGCTTGCCAATGGCGCTTACATAGTCATTGATAGCCGCAATGTAGCGCTTCTGAATAGACTGCATGTCCTTACGGGGCACGAAGCCTATTTTGCTCCACTCCTCCTTAAACTCGTTCAGGTGGGTCAGCGTCGAATCCTTGGGATCGGCGGCGGCCTTCTCGATGCGTTCGCAGAGATCCTTTTTCAAAGCGAGGTTTTCTTCAAAACCTTTTTCCTGGTCCTTGTTTTTGGAACGCTTCTGCTCAAAATAGGCATCACACGATTTTTTGAACCGGACGTAGATCGAGTCCTTATACTTTTCGGGTACCTGCCCAATGGTCTTCCATTTCTTTTGCAGTTCAATGATGCGCTGCGTATTAGCGGCCGTATCATCTCCCGATTCAACGATTTTCTCCACTTCTTCGCACAGCTCGGTTTTGGCGGTCAGGTTCACCTCCCGGCGGGATTCCAGTTGCTTGAAGAACTCTCCCTTATTGCCAAAGAAAGTTTTGAGCGCTGACCAGAACTTCTTGCTCAGCTTCTTGCCATCCTCGCGCGGCATGGGTCCTTTAGTGTTTACCCATTCCTCCTGGTACGCGATGATTTCGCGCGTTTTGGCGTTCCATTCGTTGATACTCCCCGACGAGAAGGTGGTATAGGGAACGATGGCTTCGTAAATCTTCGATTTTTTCTCGTAGACTTCCACCATCGTTTTTTTCTGATCTTCGTACTGCGCGCGCCGGGCGTCATACAAGGCATCCAGTGACTTCTTGAAGCGCTGCCAGAGCACCTCCTGCTCCTCGCGTGGTGCGGGACCGACGTGCTTGTAATCTTCAAAAATCTGATTGCCTTCATTGAGAACCTCCCGCGACATCGGCCGGTCGCCAAGCGTAGCCACCAGATTTTCTATTTTTTCGCACAAGTCGGCTTTCAGTTCCGCGTTGCGCTTCCGGTCCAGCTCCTTTAATTCAAAATAGATGTTTCGGTTAGAGAAGTACCGGTCTATGAGCGCATTGTAAGTAGCCCAGAGGGTACCATTGTGGGGAGAAGAAACGTTGCCGGCCTGCTTCCACTCCTCCTGTATTTTTTTAAACTCCTCCCAGCTGCTTTTCATATCCGCCGCCCCTGTCTCGTGGCTCTCGTCGTTGTCGACGAGCTCGCGGAGACGTTGCAGGAGTTCGGTTTTTTGGTTGAAGTTCTGATCCTTACTTTTTTCCAGGTTCTGGAAGTACGCTTTCTTCCTGGATCGGATATCCTTAATCAGTTCTTCGATTTGCCGGGTACTTTCATCGTACTTGAACTCGAAGCCTTCCTCTGAACCCGTTTCGGCAATATATTTCTGGTGGGCCGACTCCCACTCGTTCCGCTTCATCTGATCTATTACCGGACGGATTTCCTTGATCATGGCGTCCGATTTCTTGAATCGCCCCGCGCCAACAGTAGCTCCACTCAGTGCTTCTACTTCGTTTTGAAGCGTTACGATCAGCTCTTCCTTACTCAACTGACTGTAGTCTACGTCATCCGAATCGTCTGCCTCATCGTGGTCATCGTCCTCATCGTCGGTGCTTGCCGTGGTATCGTCAGAGTCATCCTCCCCCGACGCCATGGGGGCAGCCGTCGCTTCAACAAGATCATACGCTTGCTCGGTATCCTTATTCGTTTCCTCCGTTGTTTCAGGAATAGAAACGGGGGTTTCCTCGGGGGAAGAAGATGAGCTCAGCCCGGCATTTACCGACTCCGCGCGCGGATCATCCACGCCCGTAACCGCAGCGAGGCTGTCGCCTGATGGCTCCGTCTTTTCGTGATCGGCTGCAGCTTCGGCTATGGCGTAGGCTTTTTCCAGGATTACCGGATCCTCCTCCACGCCTCCCGAAATGGATACAGGGGTTTCTTCGGTCATTTCGGCCAGTTCCTCCGTTACTTCCGTGGCGGGCTCACTCTCGGTGGGAATAGTAGTATCCTCCTCGCCAACCGGGGTCTCTGCCTGCGGTGTCTCCTCCGCCGGAGTCTCGGTGGTCAGGGAGTCAGCCGGGGTCATATCTGCTGATTCGGAATCTGAAATTTGTGCATTCTCTGGTGCATTCGCAGGGGTTGGTTGCAGTGGTTTCTGCTCCTCTCCTTTTTGCGCATCGTGTTCTTGTTGAGCCATCGTGATCGGTGTTTCGTAAATCGTCAGAGTACAAAATTAACAATCTTTATTTGAAAAGGTTAAATTTGTGCAGGTAACCTTCAACTTCCCGTTATTTATGAATCAACGCATTGCCGATTTAAGAAAAGAATATACCCTCACCGGACTGCACGAAAATGATGTATCGGAATCCCCTCTAAAACAGTTTAAACGTTGGTTCGACGAAGCGCTGGCTTCTGGTTTACCTGAACCTAACGCCATGCATATCAGCACCGTAGACGAAAACAACCGTCCCAGCAGCCGCATTGTGCTGCTGAAAGAACTGGACCAGGATGGCTTTGTTTTTTATACCAATTACCATAGCCGCAAGGGACGGCATATTGCGATCAATCCTTACGTAACGCTTACTTTTTTTTGGGTAGAACTGGAGCGTCAGGTCCGGATTGAAGGCCGGGCAGTAAAGGTGAGTGAGCAGGAATCGGACGAATATTTCAAAATCAGGCCCCGGGGGAGTCAGATCGGCGCCTGGGTATCGCACCAAAGCGAGCAACTACCAAAC
>CATMVR010000254.1 GCA_950075905.1 uncultured Persicitalea sp.
GCTCACGATTGTGTTCGGGGAGCGCGTCCGAAGTCACACCCGAATTTAAGAAATGACACACTTCATTGAACATATCCGTCGAATAACCTTACACTTCCTTTGCACTTAATCCATCACCCACTACACGAAATCTACTGCAATAATCGGACCAACTTATAGTCTAAAAATACCTACATCTAGGTATTTTATGAAACTGAATCGAACCCTAAATTTACAAAAAAATTACAGCCTTTCAATTCCGTTTCATCAAGCTCCTTTCCGGCCACTATGAATGCCACTTAATCCTTTTTTCTAGTGCTCAAATGGGCAAGAATCTCAGATCCTACCTGTATCCAATAGGAAGGTAGCCAAACCGGCTGCCCAAAGGAACTCTGTTGGCCATCTCTTTATCAAATATCTTTTCACACAATTCCCCCAAGCAAACCCAATGAAAACACCTCTCTCTATTTCAGTCATTCGGCCAGCCCGACTACTGCTCATTACTCTGACGGGTAACCGGGGCGTGGCGCAATCCATTGATCCTACTTAACCCTCGACCAAGGGGTAGCTTATACTTCATCAGGAGTGTATAGCTGGGTCTCCCCCTGCGTTAAAGCCCGACGGCAGGCTATTTATCGGAAAAATCCCCCTTTTATTTTTTGTAAAACCATTTTTACCAATCTATAATTCAATTATAATGACACAATCTTTACCCGCGATTTATAGGCGACCCAAGCCTATTCTTTCAAAACCTCTTCGGGGTTATCTTCTACTTCTTTTACTACTAGTATGTGCCACTACCAGCAGCTATGCCGCACACTTCCGTTTTGGCCTGATGACAGCAACGAGGCTTTCAGAAACAACTACTTCGGTTACTTACAGGCTGAATGTAAGTACTTCCTGGCGCATAGGAACCAATGGTGGACCCTCTAATAGGTACAACTTTTCAGGTGGAAACAGTGGCTTCACTGATATTCCTATGGCTTATGTAACAGATCCCTCTGGTGGATGGATCAATGGATCAGGTACTAAAGATATTACACTAAATAAAACAACAACACCCACAAGAATATCATGGACGTCAGGCAATAAAATTAGCACGCTTCGTAATAACGCCGATGGTCGTTGGGACGTATATCTTGTTTTAAACACAGCAAACCCTGGTAGCGGTCCTGTTTCCTCCTTACCGGCAGTTATCAATATGCCAGTAAATGCTACAGCTGCTACGTATACCATTCCTGTCTCAGATCCAGATCCTGGTTCGACTTTTACCTTTGGCGTACCAAACTTTTCATCGGGTCCACTAGCTGGCCAATCAAATCCCTCTGGCTTTTCATTAAACTCTTCGACTGGTCAGATAACATTAAACACCGTAGGAAAGGTCGTAGGACAGCTCTATAATGCGATGGTTACCGTAACTGACAATCACGGTAACCAAATAATGCTGGACTTTATAATTCAAATGGTTGGTGCTTCTAATCCACCCCAGTTTGATTATTCTGCCAATGCTACCCCACCAAGCAATACGGTTATTAATGTAATAGCGGGACAAAACATTTCTTTCCCCATAAAAGCGACAGACCCGGATGCTGGTAGTACTGTAAGACTTTCCGTTTCGGGCCTTCCAGCTTACATCACAACCTCCAACTTCAGCCCAGCCTTGCCGGCCGCCGGGAATCCGGCGCAAACCACCTTTAGCTGGACACCTACTTCGGCTCAAGTAGGCACGACCAACGTACTGAACCTGATAGCCACTGATAATGTAGGAGTACAAACAACTACATCGGTAACACTCAAAGTAGTAGCAGAGCCCGCGCCTGTTTTTAGTGGTTCAACTCCAGGTGAAGGAAGCGTAAGACCAGTAGTCCCCGGAGTAGAACATCAGGATATTATCACCGCCGAAAGTAGCTTGGGCTCTGCCGTTTCCATCGCGTTTGCTACAATCCCTTCTGGTGCTACCCTTTCACCAACGATTCCGACACCGGCGGCACACCCAGCTACTACTACCCTTAGCTGGACCCCAACCACCGCCCAATGGGGAAGCCACAGTCTGAGCTATCAGGCTACAATAGCATCACAGCCAACTATTTTTGCAACCCGGGCTTATGAACTGATTGTAAATACGCCCCCAAAGTTTACAAGCATTCCTCCTGCTTCTTCTGTAATAGCTGGTCAACCATACTCTTATTCTGTAATTGTGTCTGACCCTGACACAAAGTTTGGTGATAAACTGACTATTGCTTCAAAAAATCCATTACCAGCCTGGTTGACTTTGACGGATAACGGAGATGGCACAGCAACTTTGTCAGGAACGCCCACTGTGGCAGACGCAGGGGAGGTTCATATTCATCTTGAAGCGGAAGACTTTTATCATATCCACGAGCATCAGGATGTTACGATTGAAGTTGTTCCTTGTAACATCACGCTTTCTGCCAGCAAAACGGATGTTAGTTGTCCATCGGCTACTGATGGGGCTATTGATTTGACAGTAAACGGAGGTACCGCTCCTTTTACATTTAGCTGGACTAACAGCACCGCTACTACCAAAGACCTGACCAACCTGGCCGCAGGCAACTATACTGTTATCGTCAAAGATGCAAATGATTGCGAAGCTACCACAATGGTAGAGGTTGGTACTATTCCCGATGTAATGGCTCCGACACTGTCTGGCCCGGCTCCCCAGGATGTTGTAGTTTCCTGCTCAGATGTACCGGCACCAGCCACGGTAGCAGCCGCCGACAATTGTGATAACGCTCCGGCAGTGACGCTGGACGAGCAGTCAACCCAGACAGCCAATGGAACAGGACTCTACAATTATACCATTACCAGAACCTGGACTGCCAAAGATGCGAGCGGTAACTCTGCCGTGATTGCTACACAGATTGTAACGGTTGAAGATAAGACCGCGCCGGTAGCTGACGTAGCTGAACTGCCAACGCTCAACGGCGAGTGCAGCGTAACGGTAGCTTCCGCTCCTACCGCTACCGACAACTGCGTGGGTAACGTGACCGCTACCACTGCCGACCCGCTCTCCTACAACCAGCAGGGTACCTACACCATCACCTGGACCTACAGCGACGGCAACGGCAACAGCAGCCAGCAAACGCAGACGGTCGTCGTGAAGGACGTGACCGCGCCGGTCATCACCAGTAATGGTGATATGAATGTCCTAACCGACAAAGACCTTTGCGGTGCTTCGGTAGTGGTATCGGCTTCAGCCACTGACAACTGCTCGGTAGGTTCGCCAAGCGGCATCAGAAATGATGGTAAAGCATTGACCGATCTTTTCCCAGTGGGTACTACTACCATAACCTGGAATGTAACAGATGCCAATGGCAATCAGGCCACACAAGTAAGTCAGACAGTAGCAGTCACTGATAACCAGGCTCCCGTAGCCATGGCCAAGCCCATCGTGGTGCAGCTCGACGCGGCCGGCAAGGCCTCCATCCAGGCTTCCGATGTGGACAACGGATCAAACGACGCCTGCGGCATCGCCTCGCTTTCCCTCGACAAGACCAGCTTCGACTGCGCCAGCGTGGGCGAGAACACCGTCACCCTGACGGTCACCGACAAGAACGGAAACCAGAGCACCGCCACGGCCACCGTCACCGTCAGGGACGAGGTCAAGCCTACTGCCATCGCCAGGAACCTTACAGTCACTCTTCGTAACGGCATAGCTACTGTAACCGCACAGGAGGTCAACGAAAACAGTAGTGACGCTTGCGGCATTCAATCCCTAGCACTGAGCAAGACCAGCTTCGATTGCAATGAGATAGGCAAACATACCGTTACCCTTACCGTTACGGATAAGAACGGGAATGTTTCTACGGCCAGTGCCACCATTTCCGTCATTGGAGTCATTCCTTCGGTAAGCATTGCGGTTACTCCTTCCAGCAACGTAAAGACAGGAGCTGACACGAAGACAATCTTCCTTGGATATGGCTCCCAGAGCGTTACCATGACTGCTACCAACAGTACCTCGGCGGCAAATGCAAGTACCTTCTCCTGGTCACCCGCAACAGCTTTGAGTAGCGCCACTGCGGCCAATCCTGTTTTTGCACCTACCCAGGCTGGGCAATATAGTTTTACCGTCAAAGCTACTAACGAGTATGGTTGCACGGCAACAGCGGCTGAGACTATTACCGTCATAGACGTGCGCTGCGGCAACAAGAATGACAAGGTGCTAGTATGCCACAAGACAAACAGTGCCAAAAACCCCTGGAACCAGATATGTATCGATGCCAATGCCGTAGCCGCTCATCTGGAAAAAGGAAGTAAACTTGGCACATGTGCCTCCAATCCGGGTGCCCGTACCTCGGCGGAGGACCTGGGGTCAACCAATCCGGAGGTAACCGAACTAACCGTGGTTGTGGGCCCCAACCCCACCAGGGATATGCTGCGTGTGGACATCAAGCTACCCCAGCCGGTAGAGGTACTACTTGAAGTACGTGATCTGCGGGGCATGCTGTTTCAATCTCGCCAGCTTGCACCGCAGGGTACCAGCCTGAATGAGAAAGTTTCCCTGGCTGACTACCCCGAAGGTGTGTACCTGCTGAACGTACAGACCGCAACGGAGCGGAGAGTAATTAAGGTGATGCGGGTGCAATAGAAATCCGCAGAGGCATTAGATTGCATAGCCGGTAGGGATGTATCCCTGCCGGCTTTTTTAGTATAAAGGGTACCTTGAAACAGCCACAACCCCCTTTTGTAAAATTAATTCTCTTTTTTATACAACTCACTAAGGGTATCCTGCACTTCGTGAGTCATATGAGTACTTATCTGGAAAAACATCTCTCTATGCAACATTCACTCGCTGGCCCGTTACAACCCGGACAACCGTCGCCTCAGCCCGGAATGGAAGACAAAAGCAGACAATTCGACGCCGAGGTACTATTAAAAGCCACCTTCGAACAGGACGCCCGCAAGGGGCTGGAACTCCTTTTTCGAAAGTACTACGCACCCCTATGCAGCCACGCGGTGCGCTTTGTGTATTCCCGTCAGATTGCCGAAGATTTGGTCAGTGAGGTGTTTTACCAGTTTTACAAAACCGAGGCTTACCGGCATATCACCACCTCTTACACCAGCTACCTCTTCCGGTCGGTCCGCAACGAGGCATTCACCTACCTGCGCCGGGAGTTTGGAAAAACCTCTACGCTGGACTCCGGGTACGATAACCAACCGGACCATCAGCAACTTAGTCCCGACGCCGAGATCCAGTACAACCACCTTTTTCTGAAAGTAAACGAAACCATCGCCCTGCTGCCCCACCAGTGCCAGCGGGTCTTTCTGATGAGCCGTTTCGATAACAAGAAGTACCACGAAATTGCCGCCGAGCTACGCATCTCCTCCAAGACAGTCGAAGTCCACATTTCCAAGGCGCTCCGGCATCTGCGAGACGCCCTCAAAGGCGAGTGGATAGCCCTGTTTCTTTTACTAGTAACATACTGAATGTCCCGGCTCCCGAAAGCAGCCTGGTTGTCTTTCCCCTACCAATCAACAGACCATGGAACATACCATCACCAAGCATATCCTTTTTGAGTACCTGAATGGCCGGGCTACGCCCCTGGAAAAACAGGCTACGGAGGAATGGCTCAAAGACGCCAACCATACCGAACAGTTTCACCGCTGGCTGCTGGAATGGGAGACGCAATCGCCCCAACTCATTACGGACACCGATGCGGCCTTCCGCAAACTGGTAGCCCGCCTTGAAGATCAGATCTCGCTCGAAGAAGCGGCGCTGGACACTCAACCCGAAAGACGTATAACCCTTACCCGTTGGCTTGTGGCGGCCTCGGTATTTGTGGCACTCTGCCTGGGAGGCTGGCTGGTTCGCGAGCCGATTCTGTACAAAACCTACGAAACCGACTACGCCCAAACCAGCGCCTTCACGCTCAGCGACGGCAGCCACGTGGTACTCAACGCCAACTCTACCCTGCTGGTACCCCGCTTCGGATTCAACGCCGGCACCCGGCAGGTACAGCTGCAAGGTGAGGCGGAATTTTCGGTCAGACATACCCGGGACAACCGCCGCTTTGTGGTCAAAACATCCGATACATTCCAGGTGGAGGTACTGGGTACCGAGTTCACGGTCTTTGCCCGGTCACGGGGCACCAAGGTAGCCCTGTCGCAGGGCAAAATCCGGCTGGATTATACGCAGGGAACCGATAAGCGGCAATTGATGATGAAGCCGGGCGAACTCGCCACCCTCAACGAAGGGGGCGATCTGACGGTACAGCTTCCCGAAAGTCCTGACGCACTGACCGCCTGGAAAGAGCAGCGCTTTGTTTTCAACAATACCTCGGTACAGGAAATATGCACTCTGATGCAGGAAAACTTCGGAGTCGTGGTCCGTACGGGCGACCCGGAGATCGCCGCTCGTACCATTAGCGGCAATTTCAAGGCCCAGACCGCCGAAGACCTGCTGGAAGTACTTGTGCAGGTGCTGAACCTGGAAATACGCAAAGAGAACAAAACCTTACTACTCCTAAATCCAAACCTTAGTCCTAAATCCTAATCCCTATGTACAGACCACTTATACTTACCCGCTGTATCGGGCTGGCCGTACTCCTCGCCTGTGCGCTGACGGCCTCGGCCTTTTCGCAGACGTTGGCGTCGATTCAACAAAGACCCGATGCTCCAGCTCCAAAAATAGTTCAGCTGAAATCCGCACTACTTGAAATTCAACATCATTACAAAGTAGAAATCGTGTTTGAAGACCGGCTCGTAGCCAGCCGTAGTATCTCCTCGGCGGTTCTTGATTTTTCACTTTCAGCCGAGCGGAACCTGGAAAACATCCTGCGAACAACCAATCTGAAAGTCAGGAAAATCAGAAATGGAACATTCATCATCACCGAAAGCAGCTCGGGCAAGGAGTCCTCGTCGCGTTTGATGAAAAACGCCATCGAAGTCCAGGCTTCGACAGAAAAAAGCCATGCTCAGGAGACACTTCCCATTGAGAAGGAAGTAAGTGCACTCTCAGAAAAAGTAGAAGCCCCCAAGCGTATTGTGCGGGGTAAAGTACAGGACGAGAGCGGTAGCGGCCTGCCTGGCGTAAGTGTGGTTTTGAAAGGCACTACCCGCGGTACGACTACCAATGG
>CATMVR010000255.1 GCA_950075905.1 uncultured Persicitalea sp.
GGCTCTACAACGAAATCTGGTCCAATACCATCGTCATTGGTACCTACTTCGGCGAAACGGGTACCTTTTACTACTACCTGGCCATCGTGGTTTTTACCCTACTCACCCTGGCCTACACCCTGAAAGGGGGCATGAGTAGCTCCATCATGACGGACGTGATCCAAATGGCGCTGTTTGTGGTGTTGCTGGGGGTTATTCTGGGTTTTATCCTGCCCGAGCAGGGGGGCAGTTTGCAGCCGTTCGTCGGCAGTGGTACCTGGGACCTGGGCCATGGCCTTGACCTGCTGCTGGTAGCGGTGATTCAGTGTTTCAGCTACCCGTTCCATGATCCCGTTTTGACCGACCGGGGCTTTATTTCGGACACCAAAACTACCCTAAAATCCTACCTCTGGGCGGGAGCAATCGGCGCCTTATGCATCATCTTTTTTAGCTTTGTGGGCATTTTTGCCAAATTGCAGAGCCTGGAAGGAGAAGCTCCCGTGGCGGCGGCCAAATACTTTGGTGCTCCCATGCTGCTGCTTATGAACCTCATTATGGTTACCTCGGCCTCCTCTACCCTCGACTCCGCCATGGCTTCCTTTTCCAAACTCATTAGCATTGATTTAAGTCGAAGTCCTGTTCCAAAAGTGTCTACCGGACGGTTGGCTATGGTAGGCCTTACGGTGCTGGGTACCATCCCCGTCTTTTTTGACCCAACTATCCTGTCGGCCACCACCATCAGCGGCACTGTGGTTCTGGGGCTGGCGCCGGTGTTTTTGTTGTGGAATAAAAAGGTACCCCGCCTGGCGTTTCACCTGTCGGTGGTGGGTGGGTTGCTGCTGGGGGGAGTGCTGTCTTTCAGTACCCTGCCGGAAGCCTTGATTTTTACTAAGGGAAAATACGCCTCCCTTTTGAGCGTAAACCTGATTACAACCGTATATTGTTTTGCGGTATATTTGGCGAGTATTCTTTATAGTAAAAAAAGCAATGGATAAGGGCATCACTACGTACGATCTCGGCGTACTCCGCGGCAAGCTGCTGGTATTTGGCGGGCCTTACTCCAATTTGCAGGCGCTGACCGAACTACAAAAAATTGCGGAGAAGCACAGAATCCCACCGCAGCGGATCATCTGCACCGGCGATATGGTAGGTTACTGCGCCCAACCCGAAGAAACTGTGCAGTTGGTAAAGGACTGGGGTATTCACTGCATTCAGGGCAATGTGGAGCAGAATATCATTGAAGGCGAGGACGACTGCGGCTGCAACTTCGCCGAAGGCGGGCGCTGTGACCTGTTCTCCCGTACCTGGTTTCCGTTCGCGGCCCGTTCGCTCTCGGCCGATTCGGTGCAGTGGCTATGTACCCTCCCCCATCACCTTGCTTTTCGGTACGCCGGCAAAGGCGTCACGGTGGTACACGGGTCGGCGGCGCATATTTCTGAGTTTGTTTTCAAATCTACCCCCTGGACCATAAAGCGGCAAACCTTTGACGCCACCGGGGCGGATGTAATTCTGGCTGGCCACGCCGGACTGCCCTTTACCGACGAACGAGCCGATAGTTGCTGGCTCAACGCCGGGGTCATTGGCATGCCTGCCAACGACGGCACGCCCCGCGTTTGGTACCTGCTGCTCGACGATGCCCACGGGCAACTCACCTATTCCTTCGACTCCTTTACTTACGACAACGCCACGGCCAATCAACTCATGCTGGAAAACGGGCTACCCGCTACCTACGCCCGTACTTTGCTGACGGGCATCTGGGATAACTGTGAGGTTCTGCCGGAGGCGGAGAAGGCGTTGCAGGGGGTGGCGATTGGAAAATAAGCTTCAAATAGACAGCTCTGGCACCTGTATCTTCATGATTGAAACTACCTACATTCTGGAATTTGCTGCAACCGTTTACTAAAATCCGGCTTCCTCACGTACTTTTCTTCAAGTAGTACCCTGACAGGGTTAAATCCCTTTTACTCCTCATCATAGGCTTAAAAATATAATTTTTTTCATAATATACTATACAAATCAAATTCAAAATATTCTTTGCTATTCGGATTTGACACTCAATATCAGTATTTTAGATCCACTTTTCACACAGTGTATACTTTTTAATGAGAGTATAACAGATTTCACAGTTGCGGCTCGATTGCGGGCTTAATGTATAGATCCTTGTGAATCGCTGTTCAGAATTCTGTCGGAAGCAGCGTCAAGGTGAACCTGCAATCTGGTTCAGAGAAAAAAAACACGTTCCAAAGAGCCGGATGTCACTCGCAGGGGCATCCAACTTATAGGTTTCAGCTGATTCCTGTCCGGGCGAGTTCTGCCTTTCTTGTATTCAGTAGTTTTTCTTAATGCAAGGCGGATACATTCCTTCCGTATAGCACTACTTCGTACGTGGCTGACTATCAGCCCATACAATACTTCGCAACCTGGACTTTCCGGGCTTAAACCTCAGGTACTTTATTTATTCAAACTTAAAAAATTATAGTCTATGTCAACTGCTGTAAAGAGTTTAGATGCATCCGTTATTGATGATTTGTCAACCCACCTAAGAGGTGAAATTATTCTCCCCGGCAGCGCCGGGTACGATCATGCCCGCAAGGTATACAATGCCATGATCGACAAACATCCGGGTATGATTGTCCGGTGTGTAGATGTGGCCGATGTGATACAGGCCGTCAATTTCGGCCGGGAACATGACCTGCTGGTTGCCGTCCGGGGAGGGGGGCACAATGGCGGGGGATTGGGCCTTTGCGACGACGGCCTGGTGATTGATTTGTCGGGGATAAAGTTCGTGCATGTTGATACGGCCAATAAAACGGTACGGGTCGGAGGCGGAAACGTATGGGGCGAGGTAGATCATGCCACCCATGCTTTTGGCCTTGCCGTCCCGGCCGGTATCATTTCTACCACGGGCGTTGGCGGGCTGACACTTGGGGGAGGCATAGGCTATCTTACCAGAAAATATGGTCTCACCATTGACAATCTGCTGGAAGCCGACATGGTACTGGCCGATGGAAGCTACGTGACCGTCAACGAGCAGCAGCATCCTGACCTTTTCTGGGCAATCAGGGGTGGAGGCGGAAATTTCGGGATTGTTACGTCATTTAAATTCCAGGCCCACCCCGTCAAAAATGTGTTTGGTGGACCCACACTTTGGCCCATTGAACAAACGGAGGAAATATTGGCGTGGTACCATCAGTTTATGCAGGAGGCACCCGATGAACTGGGCGGTTTTTTCGCTACTCTGACCATACCCGGACCTCCTTTTCCGGAGCACCTGCATCTCAAGCAATTTTGCGGAGTAGTATGGTGCTACGCAGGAGATATGACCAGGGCAGAGAAGCTGTTTGAACCCATACTGGCTAAAAACCCGATTTTTCAGCAAGTGGGCGAGATGCCTTACCCCGCCATCCAGTCACTCTTTGACGGTTTGATGGTACCGGGGTTACAGTGGTACTGGCGGGCTGATTTCTTCAACGACATAGGGCCCGAAATCAAGGCAGCCCACTTGAAGTTTGGATCCAGAATACCCACTCCCCTCTCCCAGATGCACCTCTATCCCCTCACCGGGGCAGCCGCCCGGGTAGATAAAGACGCCACTCCCTGGGCCAACCGGGGTACTACCTATGCGGGTGTTATTGTGGGTGTAGATCCTGATCCTGCCAATGCCGATAAAATCACCAACTGGTGCAAAGACTATTCGGAGGCCCTGCATCCCTATTCGGCGGGTGGTACTTATCTGAACTTTATTATGAACGAAGGAGATGACCGTATCAAAGCAAGTTATAAGCAGAACTACGATCGATTGGCCCGAATCAAGGCGAAGTATGATCCGAACAATTTCTTCCGGGTAAACCAGAACATCGTGCCGGAAAAAATCGCGAAGGAGTCTGTTTCCTGATACTAGTCTGTGATGCCGCCGGGTTAGGCCCGGCGGCAAAAGCATAGAATTCATTGCAGATTAGAAGTTGAATTTCTAATCTGCAAATCATCGAAGTATATCTAAACAGGAATCCCTACTCAAACTGAAAAGCAAAGTAGGTACACGGCTTCTTTCCCGTATTACGAATGGCGTGAGGTACCTGTGATTGCAGGAAAATAATATCCCCTACCCCGGCAGGTATCCACTTGCCGTCAATACTTTCCTCGGCCTCACCCTCGATCAGCAACAGAATCTCCGCTGCTTTGTGGGTATGCGGCGGGTGGCTCATCAGGCCTTCGTTGAGGGTAGTGATGTGCATCTCGAAGCGTTCGGAATGCGGCGTGGCCCGGTCAAACACGTTTCTTCGCCCGCCTTTGTCGTGCGCTTTGTATTCGAGTTCGTTCCAGTGCTTCATAAATGAACCTCCCCCTTTCGTCTCCCTTTCCGGCTGAGGCTTTTCGGTTTCGTAGCGCATGATGTAGTACGTTACCGGCCCCGACCCGGCGTTGGCAAGGGCATGCTCGTCGCCCGGCATCATCAGGGCTACACTGCCGGTTTCGAGGGTTTCGGTTTTGCCGCCATAGGTCACGTTGAGTTTTCCTTCCTTGACAATAATCAACTCCTCGTCCGCATGCGAATGCCCTGCATGAGCCGCCTTTCCACCGGCTACCGTCGTAGCGTGTACTTTCAGGTGTTTGAATGCCGGGGTAGTACCTTCCAGCAGTACCCGCTGCTCGGAATTGGCCTTTTTGAATACAGCGGCCTTATCCCAGCGGTACACATCGGCCGGAATGGACGAATACTGCCCATGGACATTCAGGGCCGGGAGCAGCAATAGAAAGAGCAAATAGTTTTTCATCGGAAAGGTCTTCATAGGATAATTTATCAATACGGGTTAAAGGAGATTCCACTTGTTACCTACCCTTACGCCTATTTCTGCCAGCAACAACATTTGCTTTAACAATATTTCGTACTTGATTAAAATTCCTTAGTATATTTAAGGCACATTTTAAAAAGGCACTATTTTTTGTTCATCTTTCTAACCAATAGCCCATGTTGAAGTACCACCAGGCAATAGGCTTTGCCTGCTTACTGGCCCTGACCCAGGCCGCCTGTACCAGTTCCAAAGCACCGCAGCAGTCAGCGGTTGCTCCCAAATCAGAAGCCCCCAAGACCGAAACTGCCGAAAAATCAAAGCCCGCCGCCAAAGGAGGTATGAAAGGCTACTCGGAAATCATCCCCAAAGAAGCCGTATCAGACAAGGGCGTATTTACCATTCACAAAGTAGGCGACAAGTACTACTACGAAATCCCCGACTCGCTCATGACCCGCGATTTCCTCTGGATCAGCCGCTTTGCCAGCCTGCCCTCTGGCCTGGGCGGCGGCTATGTCAACGCCGGTTCTTCGGTCAACGAGCAGATGGTAGAGTGGCAGAAGTTTGGCGATAAGATTTTGCTCAAATCAAAATCATACGCCTCGGTGGCCGCCGACTCGCTGCCCATCAGCCTGTCGGTCAAGGCCAACAACTACCAGCCTACAATTTATGCGTTTGATATTGCCGCAATATCGAAAGATTCGGCTGGCTATGTCATTGACGTCACCAAACTTTTTACCAGCGATGTGAAGGCATTCAGCGGACTGGATGCCGACATGCGCCGTACTTACAAGGTGACCCGTCTCGACGACAGCCGGAGTTTTATTCAGAGTGCCAAAAGCTTTCCCCTCAACATTGAGGTGAAGCAGGACTTTACCTTTGACGCCGCCGAGCCGCCCACCAACTCCGAAACGGGAGCCATCAGCATTCTGATGAACCAGTCGATGGTACTGCTGCCGAAGGTACCCATGCAGCCCCGCATCAACGACTACCGGGTAGGCTATTTCAATATTCGCCAGTACGACTACGGCTCCGAAGCCCTGAAAGCAGATCAGAAAACCTACATTCGCCGCTGGCAGCTGGTACCTAAGGATATTGCCGCCTACAAACGCGGCGAGTTGGTGGAGCCCGTTAAGCCCATTGTGTACTACCTCGACCCCGCCACGCCCGATAAGTTGCGCCCCTACATCAAAGCCGGCGTAGAGCAGTGGCAGGAGGCTTTTGAGACGGCTGGTTTCAAAAACGCCATTATTGCCAAAGATCCCCCCTCGCCCGAGGAAGACCCCGATTTCAGTCCCGAGGACGTACGCTACTCCGTGATCCGGTACGTAGCCAGTACTACCCGCAACGCCGTCGGACCCAGTGTGTCAGACCCGCGCTCCGGGGAGATTATCGAGAGTGATATCATTTGGTACCACAACCACCTGCGCTCGTACCGCAACCGCTACCTGCTCGAAACCGGCGCGGCCAACCCCAGCGCCCGCACGCTGGATACGCCCATGGAAGATTTGGGCGAGATGATGAAGGAAGTAATCACCCACGAGGTAGGCCATGCCCTGGGCCTACCCCACAACATGAAAGCAAGCGCGGCTTACCCCACCGACTCGCTGCGCTCGGGAAAGTTTACGCAACAGTACGGCATTGCCGCCACCATCATGGACTACGCCCGCTACAACTACGTGGCCCAGCCGGGCGACAAGGACGTACGCTTTGTGCGGCAGTTGGGGCCCTATGACCACTACGTGATCAACTGGGGCTACCGCTACCTGCCCGACGCCAAAAATGCCGAGGGCGAGGTACCTACGCTTTCGAAGTGGATCAACGAAAAGTCGGGAGATCCCAAATACATGTTTGGCAGTGGCAGCGGTGGCTACGACCCCGACAGTCAGACCGAGGGCATTGGTGCCGATGTGGTACAGGCCAGCGACTACGGACTGAAAAATCTGAAACAGGTAGCTCCAAAACTCTACGACTGGACGGCAGGACAAACCAACGACTACGACGATCTGGAAGAGCTTTACGACGAGTTGCTGGGCGTGTGGAGCCGGTACATCGGTCACGTGGTTACGAACGTAGGCGGTGTGCACGAAAACCGTATGAAGCCAAATCAGGCAGGATTTATCTTTACGCCGGTGGCCGCTAAAACCCAGGTAACTTCGTTGGATTGGCTGCTAAAAAACGCCTTTTCTTCGCCGGAATGGCTGCATGATGCCAAGATTTCGCGCAATATCCACCACGCCAACTACGTGGACAATATCCGCGCTTTGCAGGCCCGGCACCTC
>CATMVR010000256.1 GCA_950075905.1 uncultured Persicitalea sp.
ACCCCGGCTCCCGACCGGACGTTGACGATGCCTTTCAGTACTTTGGCGGGTCGGAAAGCCGACAGAAAAAAAGCCGGGTAAGTACCCGCCAAAAGACTGACCAACAACGCTAGTGCTGCGAAAACAATCCAAAAAACAGGTTGATTTGTCGGTAGGCTCAATTGTTTATCCACCAGCGCATTGAACAGGGGGAGCGCCCATTGAAAAATAACCAGCGCCAGCAACAGCGCCAGCGTGGTGAGCAGAAACGACTCGCTCAAAAACTGCCAGATGAGGCTGCCGCGCAAAGCCCCTACGCTTTTGCGAACACCCACTTCCCGCGCCCGCTGCGAAGCCCGGGCCGTGGCCAGGTTGATGAAGTTGACGAGGGCGATCAGCAGCACAATCAGGCCCACGGCCAGAAAAACCTTTACGTAGAAAATATCGCTGCGCTTGCCCCAATCGGTGCCGAAGTCAAATTTGGAATACAGGAAAATATCCCGCAAGGATTGCAAATGAAGCGTGGCATTATTCCCGGCGTCGTGCTTAGCAATGTGGTGCATGATTTTCTGTTCGAATGCCGCCGCGTCGGTACCGGGCTGGAGTTCGAGGTAGGTGTGGTAGTTGTTGCTGTTCCATTTGTTGCCCCACTCGTCGTACTTCTCGACGTATTTGAAAGGCAGCAGTGCGTCGAACTGTACATGCGAGTTGGTGGGCGGATCGGCCACCACGCCTACCACTGTTAGGGGCGGTTGGGTGCTTGATGTTAGCACGTTTCCCACAACAGATTTCTTCCGCCAGCCGGAGCCGAACAGCCGCGCGGCCAGTTTTTCGCTGATCACGATTTGGTCGGGGCCGGTCAGTACTTCCGCCGGATTGCCCATCAGCAGCTTAAAGTCGAACATCTTGAAAAAATCGGTATCCACAATCAGCATTTTCTCTGTCTCGACGTTCGTCTGTCCGGCTTGCAGCAGGTACCCCCATTTGCCCACCCGCACGCTACGGACGATCTCAGGATACGCTGCCGCCAGGCTTGGGGCCAGCGGGCCGGGCGTAACCGCCACGGGATGGGTGCCGTCGGCCTGCTGCTGAATTTCGGTAAGGCGATAGATATTGGCTGCCTTGCTATGGAAGCGGTCGTAGCTGTACTCGTCCTGCACGTATAGCCCGATAGCCAGACAAGCAGCCAACCCAACGGCCAGGCCGAAGATAGTAATCCCGCTGTACACTTTGTTGCGGATCAGGTTGCGAAAGGCGATCTTGAAGTAGTTGCTAAGCATGGCTTTTTTGTGTATTTTTAAAAAAAATAGCCAACCCTATGGAAACCGTTTATCACGACTTCATCGAGGAATACCAAACCGAAGATATTATGTCTGTCAATCACTCGCGCACCATTCAGCGAATCAGTTCCTATTTGGAGCGCTACGACGACATCTACGACATTTTGCCTGAGCTGGAAATGAAACTCGATAGCAAGCCGGTAAAGCCGGATATTTCGGTTTACCCAAATCTGCCCGAAGATTGGGATACTGACATTATCTTTATTACCCAGCCTCCCCTTATCGCAATTGAAGTATTGTCTCCTAAACAAGCCATGGCTGATATTACCAATAAAACCAACGATGTGTACTTCCCAGCGGGCGTTCAATCGGTTTGGATCGTGGTTCCCTTGTTACAGACCATCACGATTCGTACGCCTGACGGAGAGAAACTGACTTTTTCGGAAGGTATTATCAAAGATCCTGTCTCAAACATTGAAATTCCATTAGACCATATTTTTCGAAAGCAACGCCCCTAATCATTCACTCATTACGTAAAGACTTCACCGGATTTATCTTTGTTTTCAATTCACTATATCCAGGTCTTTAAGGATAGATTTTGTAATATCTTTCCGGCAACTTCCGAAATTGGAGCTATTGAACTTTCTATTCTGCAAAAGCCGGGTAGCGAAAAAATAGACACCCTTTCTACTTTCCACATATCCAACCCACCAGCCGGTATTGATGTTACTTTCTCGTGTCCAGCCTGTTTTTGCAGAAATCGTGTACTCATTATTCCGTTCCGCTACCAACACTTTTTTAACGATTGCCATATTTCGTTTCGAAAAGGGCAGCTGCTCCTCGTAAAGCTTTTTGACAAATTCAACCTGATTGACCGGTGAAATTGCAAAAGCCCCGAAATTCCAAAAATCAGCATCTGGCTGGGACAGATTGAGGTTTCCGTAGTTGCAAAGCGTCAGGTACTTTTCATAGTTTTCTTTACCGATTTTCTTAGCCAACTCAACAAACACCCATCCCGCTGAAAGTTTAAAAGCCTCTTCTACGGTCATGTCGTGATATATGTCCGGCCTGTAACCATACTTGGTTGTATCCGTGCTTCCTATCCACTTTACCACCTCCTTTTCGCTGTCGATTATCTTTGTTTCGAGGGCTATCAGTAGGTTTATTATCTTGAATGTAGAAGCGGGTAAAGTTTCTTTTCTGATGCCAAGAGTATCTGACAAAATCCACTTGCCTGCCGAGAGATCATAAATAGCTACTGATCCCTCTACCTGGCATTGGTCAAAATATTTTCCGAAATCCTGCCGCACCAAAACTGTATCTCCGACCAATGTACCTTGACCACCATTTACTCTCTTCCCCGATGATAAAGCCAGAAAAGATCCGTTGACTAAAAGAAACACTCCCAGTAGTATTATTCGCGTGATCATACGACAACTGGCTATATATGCACCTTCTCCGTCACCACTTTTCCGTCAAATAGATTGACCGTGCGGTGGGCAAAACCAGCGTCGTAGGGTGAGTGCGTCACCATGATGATGGTGGTACCGGCTTCATTGAGTTGCTTCAAAAGGTTCATCACCTCCTCGCCATTTTTGGAGTCGAGGTTACCCGTAGGCTCATCCGCCAGGATAATTTTCGGAGTAGCTACTACGGCACGGGCAATGGCCGTACGCTGCTGCTGTCCGCCGGAGAGCTGCTGCGGGAAGTGGTTGCGGCGGTGCATCATGCTCATGCGTTCTAGGGCTGCCTCTACGCGCTGCTTGCGCTCGTCAGCAGGCGTTTTGAGGTACAGCAGAGGTAGCTCCACGTTTTCGTACACCGTCAGTTCATCGATCAGGTTGAAGCTCTGGAACACAAAACCGATGTTACCCTTGCGGATCTGGGCCCGCTGACGCTCCGACATATCGGCCACCTCGGTTTCATAAAACTCGTAGGAACCTTCGCTCGGATTGTCCAGCAGACCCAGAATGTTGAGCAGTGTAGATTTGCCACAGCCCGACGGCCCCATAATGGCCACAAACTCGCCATCCAGGATTTCCAGATCAATGCCGTTCAGGGCGGTGGTTTCTACTTCTTCGGTAGAGAAGACTTTTTGGAGGTTTTTGATTTTCAACATTTTGGCTTTGGTTATTTAGATGGTTGGCTTATCAATTTTATTTTACCGCTAAGACGCAAAGGCGCGAAGAAATCCTTGCGACTTCGCGTCCTCGCGGTTCACATATATTTTTTAAAATTCCAAAACTTCATTATCCCCAAAGTTCTCGTACGAACTGGTGATGACTTTTTCGCCGGGTTGCAGGCCATCGAGCACCTCGTAGTACTCCGGATTTTTACGACCCAGGGTGATATTCTTCTTCACCGCCCGGTTGCCCGTTTTGTCCACTACATACACCCAGTTGCCGCCCGTGTCGGAGAAGAAGCCGCCAACCGGCAGCAGCGTAGCTTTGGAAGGCTGCCCCAGTTGCAGGCGGATAGGCGCCGACTGTCCGCGCTTGATGCGCTCGGGGGCACCTTTGGTAAACCGCATATCTACTTCGAAGCGGCCGCTGCGTACTTCGGGATAAATCTTCACGATTTCAAGACCGTAGGGCTTGCCGTCGAAATCCATACTACCACCCAGTCCCACAAAGATCCGGGAAATGTAGTGCTCATCAATGCCTACCCGCATTTTGAAGCCGTCGAGGTCGTCAATCTGTCCGATGTTCTGTCCCTGATTGATATTGGAGCCTACCTCCACATTCATGGAAGAGAGTAGTCCGGAAACGGGCGCTTTCACCACCAGGTTGTCGAGCGTCTGCCGCCACAGGGCCACGTTTTTCTGGGTATTGGCCAGGGTACCTTCCAGTTGCGAAATCTGCATCTTGGCGTTTTCTTCCTGATATTTCTGCGATTCTACCTCAATCTGCCGTTGCTGTACCAGCCGCTCGTAGTCGCGCTTGGATCTGAGATAGTCAGACTCAGGCACCACTTTGTCGCGGAAGAGCTGGGTATTACGATCGAAAAGATCTTTGGCCTGGGCAATCTGGAAATCCAGCTCGCTGAGGGTCTTTTGCAGGTTAAAACGCTCCACCCGCAGGCGCTGCCGGGTATTTTGCAAGTCGTTTACCAGTCGGCTGGCTTCCGTCTCCGATTGCAGGAAGTTCAGTTTCAGGCTCTGGTTTTCGAGTTTCAGCAGTACTTCGCCTTCTTTCACCATATTGCCTCCTTCTACCATTTTCTGCGTTACATACCCTCCTACAATAGCATCCAGCTGAATGGTTTTGAGGGGCTGTACCACACCCGTCACCACAATAAACTCATCGAATTCTCCCTGGCTTACCGTCGAAATGGTAACTTTATCCTGCTCTACGTTCAGTTTAGAACGTTTGTCGGCCCAGAAAAACTGGTAGGCCAGAAAGCTGACCAGCAGTACGCCGGCTACCAGATAACCGATGCGGCGGGGATTCCAGAACTTCTTTTTCTTGGTGCGGTCCATGCCTGCCTGCCCCAGGGAGGCGTTGGGCTTGGTAAGGGGTGTTCCTAACGGTGACGATTTCAGGTCAGTTGCCATATCTACTATTTCAATTATTCACTCTTTGGTTTAATGCACTTACTTCCAATCCCTGTGCCAGAGACGCAAGCAATATGTAAACTATTGATTTTCAAGTCTTATAACTTCAATTATACCTATGTCGTTGTTCATTATCGGACACTTTTGTTCGGCAATGGACAATGAAATTATACGCTTACTTTATTAACTGTTTCTTTGTTAATACCTTAGCATCCGGCACCTCAGACGGCATATTTATTGAGTTTAGGTTAATAGCTGTTAGCAAATCAGGTTATTAGCCGATTGAAATTAGCTACATTAATATTGTCTAAAATCCGGTCCTTGTTAGCTTAACAGCTAATAACCTAATAACCTCTTACCTAAATACCTAAAATGCAACTTTCCCAGGCCAGATTACTTATTGTTGACGACGACGTGGACGTTTTAAGCGCCGCCAAGCTGCTGCTCAAACGCCACCTGAAACACGTGGATATTGAGAAAAATCCCGAAAAAATACCTTTTTTGATCAACAATGGCGAGTACGACATTGTGCTGCTCGATATGAATTTCACGCGCGACGTCAGCAGCGGGCGCGAAGGCTTTCAGTGGCTCGACCGGATTCTGGACCTGGCCCCACGCATGATCGTCATTATGGTGACCGCCTACGGAGATGTGGAAATGGCCGTGCGAGCCATCAAGGCCGGCGCTACCGACTTTGTGCTGAAACCCTGGGAAAATGAAAAGCTGCTGCAAACCCTCCAAAAAGCGATGGAAAGCCGAAAGGCAGAGGATGAGGCTGACGAAACTGCCCGTCCGAAACCTGCCGACAGCGGATTTATCGCTTCGAGTACCTCCATGCAACAGGTGATGGATACCGCCGAGCGCGTGGCTCCCACCGACGCCAATATTCTTATTCTGGGTGAAAACGGTACCGGTAAAACCCAGTTGGCCCGGCACATCCATGAACGCTCGCACCGCAACGACAAGCCCTTTGTGTGCGTGGACCTGGGAGCCCTGAGCGAAACATTGTTTGAAAGCGAACTGTTCGGGCACGTCAAAGGGGCCTTTACCGATGCCCGCGACGACCGCGCCGGGCGGTTTGAGGAAGCCAAAGGGGGAACCATCTTTCTGGACGAAATAGGCAACCTGCCCATTGCTTTACAGGCCAAGCTTCTGACGGTGATTCAGGAAAGGCGGGTAACCCGAGTAGGCTCCAACCGCCCTATTGCCGTAGATGTTCGCCTGATTTGCGCCACCAACCGCGACATTGATCAGATGGTAGCCAACCGCGATTTCCGGCAGGATCTGCTCTATCGCATCAATACCATCGAGCTGGAACTCCCCCCCCTGCGCGAGCGACCCGACGACATCGCCCCGCTGGCGGAGTACTATCTGAAATTGAACCGAAAAAAATACAGCCGCCCCGTAACATCCATCAGCTCCGCGCTCATCAAAAAGATGCAGCAGTATACCTGGCCCGGTAACATTCGGGAGCTGCAGCACGCCATCGAGCGGGCGGTGATTCTGTCGCAGGACAAGGTACTACACCCCGAAGATCTTTTCCTGAAAAATGCCGGTCCCGAACCAGCCTCAGCCACGGCCTTTGATTTGGAAGACATGGAGAAAAATATGATCGTAAAAGCCCTCAAACGCTTCAACGGCAACATCACCGACGCCGCCCGCGAACTAGGCCTAAGCCGCGCCGCCCTGTACCGGAGGTTGGAGAAGTACGGATTGTAATTGGCTTTGGGGAATTGGTTATTGATTATCTTGTCATTGCCTAGAATAAGTTGAGCGGTATTGAACAATGACAATAAATATATTTATTGATAATCAATAATATAACTCTAAAAAATGATCACTGATAACCGGTAACCAATTCCCCAATAACTAATCACTCATTCTATCATTCACTCAATCACTCATTCACAATTAAACCCATGCGTCATTTTTCCATCGGTATTCTCTGGCGAGTGATTATGCTCGTAGCGGCCGGACTGGGGCTGGGGTACCTGCTGTCTCAGGATTCACGCAACGGCATGCTTGTCATGATGATGCTGGTAGTTGTGCTGTTTCTGGGAAATGGTCTGTATACCTACGTTACGTCTTTCAACCGGAAGTTTGTTCGCTTCCTGGAATCGGTGCGCTATTCGGATTTTACCATAAAATTCCGGGCCGATAATGTCATGGGCGATACGTTTGTAGAACTCAACCAGCAGTTCAACGAAGTACTGATGGCCTTCCGGCAGGCCCGGGCCGA
>CATMVR010000257.1 GCA_950075905.1 uncultured Persicitalea sp.
ATCAGAAAGCGCCCTTCGGCGGTGATGCGGGTCGCGTTCAGAAACCAGTCGAAGGCAGGTGATTGCCGGCCAAGACGAGCCGATAGTACCATGGCGGTACTTCCTGCGGAGGTATAAGCTTTGGCAGGGTCAGGATTTCCGCCGTTTCCGATCCCCTGCTGCCGGATCAGCTGCATGCCAGCCAGCCAGTTTTTGTGGGCCACAGGGTTGGATTTCCACTCAGTTTTAAGCAGCAGGGTATTCAGCACATTGTCAACGTAGGTATCCCAGACCTGCACATTCCACTGTTTTTTCTGATAGGTCAATCCCACAATTCCAATGCCTTTGGTGTGTACCTGTTGCCGGTATTGAGCGGGTTTTCCCGAAAGGTCAACCCCTGCCGGGTAGAGGCCAAACGTGTCGCCTACATCGTACCAGTGTACCGTAGAGCGGGGCGACATACGCCAGATGTACTCTGCGTGCAGGGCCAGGTACTTATTCTCCTTCCAATCCAAAACGGCCGCCTCCGTCAGGGTAGGTCGCATGCGCCCATCCTGGGGGTTGATGAAGGGTGTCTGAGGAATCTGACGCCCTACGGTGAGCAGCGATTTTTTGCCAAGATTTACTTTGAGAAACAACTCTTCCAGCCGGCTCAGGTTCCGGCTGTTACCGGGGTTATCAATGTCGAAAAGCCCCAGTTCGTAGCGATTCAACTGTCCGGTGGTTGGCTCGGGTAATGCCAGATCACTCGAAGCCAGTTTGAGAATAAAGAAGCCACTGATTCCGGCCTGAAAACGACGGAGAAAAACGGGAGTCTGGTACCCGACCCCGGCCCCAGCCGCCCAGGCGTACGAATCGGCAAGCTCCTTCTGATTGAGGGTAGCGGCAAAGTACGTTCGGGCCAGCCCGGTAAGGCTACCCCGTTTCAAAAAACCTTTTAGGGAAGTAGTGTCTTTTTCCGGAACTGCTGGGTCAGAGGGTACCTGTCCTCTGACCGTACTGAGGGGCATCAGAACAAAACTAAAAAAGAGTAGAAATAAATATTTCATGAATAGGTCAACTAAACTGATGCCGTAGTTTTACCACTACCGCCCGGATGAAAAGCACCCAGGGAGCACCGTGTTGTACCAGATCCCACCAGTCAATGAGTTTCATGCCCTCGGCGCCCCCCAGTACCCAGCGGAGTTTTCCGACGAGGTGCGGTTCGGGTACGAATGGCGCGAGGCCGAGAGTAAGGCTGACGACCAGCCAGAGTTTCCAGTTGTTCAGGATATCTTTCATGTTTATGAATCCAGGGATACGTTACTTGTGACCAGAAAGTTTTGGGAAATTGGGCCATATTTTGAAAGCCAAGCTTGATGCCACTGTCTTCGGAGGGAATATAGGCTTTACCGAAAAGATAGTCCCACAGGCTGAGTGATATGCCATAATTAACTCCATAGGTGCCTTCGGGCAGTTCTTCGGCGTGATGCCAGAGGTGCATTTGCGGACTGTTGAACACGTATTTCAAGGGCCCCAGCGGCAGGTAGATGTTAGCGTGGTTGAGGTGGCCTATAGCCAGGGCAAAAATATGTACCATGAAAAAATCGTCAATGCCAAAGCCAATCATTGCCAGGGGGATATACTCAATGGTACGGTACACCACGGTCTCCATCCAGTGGTAGCGCAGGTGCCCGGCAAAGCCCATCTCCTCGATGCTATGGTGGACTTTGTGAAATTCCCATAGCCAGGGTACCCGATGCAGCAGCCGATGAACATTCCACTGGATAAAATCACGGATTACGAACAACAGAGCCAGCTGCGTCCAGACGGGCAGAGCGGCTACCCGGATTGCCACGAGGTTGGTGATGCCAAATTGCGCGAGCAGATCGTTGAAAGCTACAACCACTACACCCGAAACTGCATTGTAGGCGACGAGGGAAAACAGAAAAAAATTGAAAAACATGTAAAAGGCATCGAGCCAGAAATCGTGCCGGATAATCCCTTGATTTTTACGCCACGGAAACAGTATTTCCAGGCTCCATACTACGAGAGAGAGCCCCAAAAGCCAGTAGAAGTAGTTATGCCAGCTGGGGTGCAGAATTTCGTCGCGCAAATATTGGAAGTAGCCCGCGTACCCGTTCAAAAATTCGCCAATGTATTTGTCCATTCCCGATTAGATGTCAGATGAAGCTTGGTTATCTGCAAAATAAAGACCTTGAAATACAAATATTGGTGACTAATGTTACACAGCAAAAAAAAACCGTTGTCGCCAACGGTGTAAAACCAGAGTAAAAAAGCAGTAGACAGCATAGCTGCCACACATGTATGGCGCTACAGGTACGTTATGGGAGATACGTAATCTGTGAGGGGTAGGCTCCCCAGTGCTTTCATCGCGGCTATCCCTCCCGCAATATCCACCAGATTTTCAAATCCCCGGGCTTTTAAAATCGAGATAGCTACCATGGAGCGGTAGCCCGCCCCGCAATGCAGGTAATTGGTCTGGTCTGTATTTTGAAAACAACAAATCAGGAACAGCTGCTGTTTATTTGATAAGATCCTCCGAATATACCAGCCAAAGCGGGGTGTCGATATCCATGCTATAAATCTCTGTTGGGACACTGCCCAGGCTAAGGGATGGGATCGGATTGCTGCCCTTCAGGCCAAGTACCAGCATATCGTATTTCCCTTTGCTCAACTGCTCGACGGTTCGTTCGGCTATACTTTTGCCTGCCGCGCGAACCAATGTATAGGGAACATCGGCTATGACCTGATGGCTTTTCTGGAGGTTCACAAACTTTGTTCTAACGACTTCTTCGGCTTTACGGACGGCCCTTTCTTCTGAGATCAGCGGGAAATACTGCGTAGGGAGTTTGTAGACGTGCATGATTGCCAGGTAGAGCCCCAATTGATCTGCCAAGCTCTTGCTAAGCCGTAGCGCATGTATCGAAGCCTCGGAGAAATCAATGGGTGTCAGTACCCGGGCGATATTGAAACTGGCTGTTTCGGGAAAGACAAGCACACTACAGGGTAGTATACGAAGTAGCTTCGTGCCCAATGCCCCCGTGCTCTTGTTACTCATTCGCTTACCAAGCAGCGTCAGCTTCACTTTGTAGCGTTTGACGAGATCGGCCATCATCACTTCGGTATTCGGCTCTTCACTCACGAGTATTTCGTGGTCGCAGGCTGCTCCGAAGTTGGCGGTTAGAATATCTGCTATGTTGGTCTCCACTTCTTTGCTCAGATCCACATTGCCAAAAAACTCCCGGAAGTCATCGCTCAAATCCGACGTTTTGATGTTGTGAACAAAGTATACCTTTTTTACCGGCAGGCGTTCGCATATTGAGCGAGTAAAGGCTACCAGCTTTTCGTCTATCTCGCTCAGATCGAGGCATACCATCATGGCGTCTATCACAATCATAGATTCGAATCGGTTTGTCTAGGTGGTACATTGCTTTTTCCTTCGGAGTGCTCTGCTTCATACTTTGCATTGCGTTTGGTGAGCATCTCGGTGAGCAGTTGCTGGTAATCTTTGCGTTGCTGTATTTTGCTCAGATTATTTACTTCCTCGAGTTCTTCGCTCAGGCCCCTGTACAGGCTGTAGCACATCAGTAGCAGGATCAGTGCAAACGGTAAACCTGTTATTATAACAGCTGTCTGCAGAGCCTGCAGCCCACCTCCCAAAAGTAATACGGCTGCAATGGCACCCTCCGCTATGGCCCAGAAAATACGGATTCCCACGGGAGAGTCGGTCCTTCCCCCTGACGTGAGGCTGTCTACTACCAGCGAGCCGGAGTCGGAAGAAGTGACAAAGAAACCAGCTACCAATATAATGCCCACGATGGAAAAAACCGTGGAGAAAGGGAGTTGCTCAAAAAATACGAAAAGAGCTGTAGACATGTCGTTGGCAACAGCTTCTGAAATGGCCGTTCTGCCTGACAATACTTCCTGCAGGGCGGTGCTGCCGAAGGCTGTCATCCAGAGAAACGAAAGTAGCGATGGTACAATAAGCACTCCCAAAACAAATTCTCTGATGGTGCGGCCTTTAGAAACACGGGCAATAAAAATTCCCACAAACGGTGCCCAGGAAATCCACCAGGCCCAGTAAAATACGGTCCAGCTCCCCTGCCAGTTTCTGGTGGAGTAGGCCTCGTTCCAGAAAGAAAGCTGAAGGAAATTGCCCAGGTAAGAGCCGGTGTTCTGCACGTAAGAACTCAGGATAAATACAGTAGGTCCCAACAGGAGCACAGCCACCAGTATAAGGAGGGCAATGCGTATGTTCCACTCGCTGAGTATACGCACCCCTTTCTCGACGCCCGTTACTACCGATATGGTGGCCACTGCCGTGATGCCGCCTATCAGCATAATTTGGGTGTACACGTCATTATCAATGGCCGGAAAGACGTGATGTAGGCCAGAGGCTACCTGGCTTACACCCAGCCCGAGGGAAGTAGCCAGGCCAAAGAGAGTGGCCAGTACAGCCAGTATATCAATTATATCGCCTATGGGGCCATGAATGCGCTCCCCCAGGAAAGGGTAAAAGACCGAACGGACCGTGAGCGGTAGCTTACGGCTGTAAGTAAAGTAAGCAAGCGCTAGCCCCACCAGGGCGTAGATGGCCCAGGCATGAAAACCCCAGTGCAGAAAGGTGAAGTTCATGGCTTGCCTCGCGGCCGCCGGAGTGCCGGGCTCGCCCATAGGTGGAGTCTGGAAATGGTTTATTGGCTCTGCTATACTCCAGAACAATAACCCTATACCCATACCAGCACTGAAAAGCATGGCAAACCAGGAGGAGGTACTGAATTCAGGTTTGGCCTCCTTGCCGCCCAGCCGGATATCTCCAAACTTGCCAAAAGCCATGTACAGGCAGAAACCAACAAAGATATTGACGCTCAGAATAAACAGCCAACCCATACTGGCGGTAACGGTGCTTTGTACATCGCTGAAAAAAACCTCGGCCTCCTCTCTGAAAACCAGAACAAGTGCTATACTGATTATCAATATGATGATGGAGGTCCAGAACACCGGTCCGTTTACTTCCAGGCCGAACGACTTTTTGGTATCACTTCTTGTAACTTTACTCATGAGTCAATTTTTTTATCTCAGAAATAGTACCCCATGTTAATGTTGAAGCGCATGTGCCATCGGGTATCTCCCGGTGTGCCTGTGGCAAAGGCATTTGTCCATTCCGGACCAAGCCAGGGGTGGTTGTAGCCTAAGGCGGCATCTGTGTATATGTACATTGGCCCGGCCGTTAGCAGTGCGCCAAGCACATTCATGTGGGCGTTCTCGAAGCCGCTTATCCGCTTGTTGTAATAGCCGTAGTTGTTGTAAAACGTGACCCCCTGCAGGAGACGTGTATCAACGGGCAGGTGATAAGCCAGACCAACGGTGTACACTTCGCCCTGGGTAGCTACATTATAATTAGCTCCATACGCACCCATTTCTACCACATCTGGATCTGTACCGAAGGCATTTTCGGGATTGATGCGGTAAAGCATGGCCTGCAGCTTAATGTTCCAGGGGGTATACGCTGCTTTGTATTCGTAGTGAACCGCTGCTGCGTACCGCGTGCCATTGCGCCTCGTGTCGATATTGTAGAGTAGCCCGCCCTGCACCGAAGCCCCCAGTTCATGCCCAAGGCTATCGCCCAGGTACCTCACCGCTTTAAAGTCCAGCTGGTTATTTTCTTTGTTCCGGCCGGTGATATCGTACGAATAGCGGTTGGGGCTGGGTTCTGCCAATCCAAATACAAATTCCTCTGCACTCTTATAGTATGCGGCTTGCCATTGCCAGCGGTCCGAACGATGTATATACTTTACCCCCATGTCGTGGTCGTCTTCGAACCCGAGGTAGTAGGTCATGTTGAAGAACCAATTGTTGGAGTTGTACTGCTGAATCCCAAAAGGTACCTGGTTGAGCCCGACTTGGATTTGCGACCGCTCTGAAAAATCGTACTGAAACCAGCCCTGCTTTAGAAAGCCTCCGCCAAAGGCCTGGGAATATTGCCGGTACTCTGCGTTGAGTTTGATATTCCGATACCGGGACTCTACGTTGATTCGGAACATATCGTAGCCGAAATCGCCTCCACGCTCTAGCTGATCCTCTTTCCAGGTAGAAAGGTTATAGTTGAAACGTACGGCGCCACCCAGTTTCAGGTAGGGTTTTTCTTCTGGTTTCCCCTCCGGATATTGAGCGTAGCCTACTGCGTTGACGAGGCAGACAATCGAAAGTAAAAGTCTCTTTTTCATAATCAGCAATCGTGTCTACTGAAGGCTTTCGCCCGCTCAGAGTTTAACCGCCTTTTATCTCCTGTAAGCAATTTGCTTGCATCGGCAACCCACGAGCGCTCACCAGGGCTGGAATCAATAGATGTTTTGATTTATTGACCAATCATTCTTCGAAGTTGATTTCCGTCAACAGGTTTGCCATCAAATGGGGCCAAAATACACAAATCAAAAAGACCGGCTGACAAAGGCACTACACTGATGCCCAGTAATGCCCAATTTGGTTTATTACGGTTGGCAATACCTGCGGCAGCCAAGGCCAGGCCAGCTGCTATCCGAATGCCCCTACCGGTTGGGCTTGCCATGAATCTGAGAAAATCTGTCATAAGAGTATGTGTTTAATCATTGATAAGACGAAGTGGACTCACCCAAAATCGCAAAAGAATCATACCCTTGGATACGCTGCGTCGCTGAGACAATTCCCTGAAAGGCCATTGCTCCAGCGGGCAGATTGTCCTCAAAACGCTGGCAGGATGCCGCCAAAAGCCAGTAGAAGTAGTTATGCCAGGTGCAGAATTTCGTCGCGCAAATAGTGGTGACTAATGCTACGCAGCAAAAAAAACACCGTTGTCGCCAACGGTGTAAAAACAGAGTAAAAAAGCAGTAGGCGCCATAGCTGTCACACAGCTATGGCGTTACAGGTACGTTATGGGAGATACGTAATCTGTGAGGGGTAGGCTCCCCAGTGCTTTCACGGCTGCTATGCCTCCTGCAATATCCACCAGATTTTCAAATCCCCGGGCTTTTAAAATCGAGATAGCTACCATGGAGCGGTAGCCCGCCCCGCA
>CATMVR010000258.1 GCA_950075905.1 uncultured Persicitalea sp.
TGAGCAGGTAGCCTCTCTGCCCGGCTTCGCCGTCTTTCAGGGCCAGCATCAGGGTATTGAGCTCGTCGATCACCTGATTGGTATGGGTGACCAGCTCTGCGCTGCTGAGTAAGTTTCGGATACTGACATAGGACGCCACGGAGCTGACAGTCAGCAGGAGCAGAGAGATGCCATAGCCAAGCAACAGGTTGCGTTTGAAGGTTTTCATGGGGGAAGTCAGGCAGGTTTTTCTGCTGGAACAAAGATTTTGGGTTGTTGAACGGGGAGTAGTATGTGAAAAGTACTGCCTTCATCCATTTTGCTTTTAGCACTAATCAGGCCATTGTGTTTTTCTACGATCTTTTTCACGATGGCGAGCCCGATACCCGTGCCTTCGTATTCGTGCTGAGTATGGAGGCGCTGAAAAATAGCAAAAATTTTGCTGAGGTACATTTCATCAAAGCCAATTCCCCGGTCCTCGATGCTGATCCGGACGTAGTTGCCCGTGGCTTTCAGCGGCGCCGTGCAGGATTTTTCCTGCACAAATCCGCCGCTGATGGTGATGACCGGTGGTATATCTTTCTTCGAAAATTTCAGGGCGTTGCTGATGAGATTTTGAAATACCTGCCGGATCTGACCAGGAACGGCCTCTATGGAGGGCAACACCCCGGCCTCGATGAGGGCGTTTTTTTCGGCAATGGCAATTTCCAGATTTAGCAGGGTACTTTGCAGCAACTCGTTGAGATCAACCATTTCAAAGTAAGAGTGGGCCGACAGCTTGGAATAGTTGAGCAGATCATTGATCAGATTGCGCATACGCTCGGCGGAGGCGTTTATTTTCCGGAGCAGCTCCACACTGTCTTTGTGCTGTGTCAGGTGCCTGGATTCCAGTATAGTGCCGAAGGTGATAATTTTTCGCAGTGGCTCCTGCAGGTCAGGGGAGGCGAGGGAGGCAAACTGGGCCAGTTCGGTATTGCGGACTTCGAGGTCGAGATTCGCTTTCAGCAGCTCCTGGGTGCGGTCTTTTACCCTTTCTTCCAGCAGGGCGTTCAGGTCTTCTACGGCCAGTTGGGCTTTTTTTCGCCGGTCTACTTCATCTTTCAGAGCCCGCTGAGCCTTCTGCAGCTGCCGGGTCTGATCGCTCAGCCGGCAGAAGGTTTTTACTTTCAATAGCAGCAAATCAGGATCAAAGGGCTTGGTGATATAATCTACCCCGCCAGATTCATACCCTCTGGTAATAAAGCGCTTGTCGACATTGACAGCCGACAGGAAGAGGATGGGAATATCCCGGGTTTTACTGTATCCCGTAATAGTTTCGGCTAATTCATAGCCATCCATACCGGGCATCTGCACATCCAGGATAATCAGGTTATACTCTTTTTTTAGTATTTTAAACAGCGCTTCCTCGCCGGAAGCGGCCGTATCTACCTCGTAGGCATTTACCTGAAGGAGCGTTCTGAGCGAAAATAAATTCTCCTGTTTGTCGTCAACAATAAGGATCATGCGTATAGATTGAAAACCATCTTGTTGGCAGGCCGGTAGGCTCCTTTTGTATTTTTGAGTTAACCGAGCACTGCTTTTATTATTTGTCTATTCTGGGAGCCTATCGTATAGGCAGAGGAGGTTTTCGGCTTACAAGGTAAGAAATTTTCGGAGCATCTGCACCGCCAGGTCAAAGCCCCGGAGTATCTCCCATTCCGCATAAAAAATCAGGAAATAAAATTAGACAGGTAAATTTATCCCCTGGTATTCTTTTCCCAATAAAAAATAGTGTTTTTGCCATGATTTGGCCCGGAAGCTTACCCTAACCTAAACCCCAAAGGCAACACTTTATGAGCTGGCAACAGGTAATTGATCCTTTCAACAACATAGTCCTGTCGGCCCTGCTGGCGGTTGTTCCTATCCTTTTTATTTTCTGGGCGCTGATCATCTGGAAAATGAAGGGTTATAAAGCTAGTCTGATTGCCACCGGGCTGGCTATCCTCATTGCCATTTTGGCCTACGGCATGCCCGTACAGCTGGCGGTACTTTCTACGGTGAATGGGGCCCTGTATGGACTGTTTCCCATCTGCTGGATCATCATCACGGCCGTTTTTCTGTTCAATATTACCGTCCGAAGCGGGCAGTTTGAAGTTATCAAACACTACATGGCCTCCATCACCTCCGATCGGAGGCTGCAGGCGCTACTAATCGCCTTTGCGTTTGGTTCATTCCTGGAAGGCATGGCGGGCTTTGGGGCACCGGTGGCCATTACGGCAGCCCTGCTGGTTGGATTAGGCTTCAATCCGCTGTACGCCGCCGGAATCTGCCTGATTGCCAATACCGCCCCGGTAGCCTTTGGCTCCGTGGGTATACCCATTACGGTAGCCTCGCAGGTAACGTCCATCCCCGAGCTGGCTATTTCGCAGATGGTCGGGCGCACGCTCCCGATTCTTTCGGTTTTTCTGCCATTCTATCTGGTGATGATCATGGCGGGATTCCGCAAAACCCGCGAGGTATGGCCAGCCATTGTGGTAGCAGGGGTTTCGTTTGCTTTTTTGCAGTGGTTTTCGTCCAATTTCCTGGGCCCGGCGCTGCCGGATGTTATAGCGGGTATCGGATCAATCGTGAGTTTGATTTTGTTGCTAAAATTCTGGAAGCCCCAAAGCACCTGGCGTTTTCCCCGTGAGCCCGAGCCGACGATCAATACGGACATAAGCTATACACCCGGCCAGATTATCCGGGCCTGGTCGCCGTTTATTTTGCTGACCATCGTCATCATCGCCTGGGGCCTGAAGCCGATCAAGGAGGTATTCAACGCGGTGGGACAGGTACAGTTTGCGTTTCCGGGTCTGCACAATGTCATCCTGGATACCAGTGGCAACGCCTTACCCCACCTGTTCAAATTCAACTACCTGTCGGCAACGGGCACGGCCATTTTACTATCGGCGCTAATCTCCATCCCGCTTGTCGGGCTCAGCTACCGCGAGGCGTCTAAGGTATTTGTACAAACGATCAAGCAACTGACCTTTCCGATCATCACCATCGCCGCCGTGCTGGGCTTTGCCTATATCGTGAATGACTCAGGCATCAGCATTACCATGGCCGAAGCCCTGGCCAACACGGGGGTTTTGTTTCCCTTCTTTTCGCCGATGCTGGGTTGGCTGGGAGTATTCATTACGGGCTCAGACACCTCGGCCAATGCGTTGTTTGGCAAATTGCAGGCCACCACCGCCACCTCCATTGGCGTAGACCCGGTCGTGACGGTTTCGGCCAATGTATCGGGCGGCGTAATCGGCAAAATGATTTCGCCGCAGTCCATCGCCGTGGCTGCCGCCGCGGGCGATCTGGTCGGAAAAGAATCGGAGCTGTTCCGGTTTA
The DNA here is from genome assembly GCA_950075905.1 of uncultured Persicitalea sp. Taxonomy (GTDB): domain Bacteria; phylum Bacteroidota; class Bacteroidia; order Cytophagales; family Spirosomataceae; genus CATMVR01. The sequence goes on from CATMVR010000258.1 coordinate 3,340, forward strand.
CGGTCAAGCACAGTTTCTACATGCTCATGGCCATCTGCTGCATCGTCCTGGCGCAGGCCTACCTGGTCAGCTGGATCATCCCTGGCTACCAGATGATTGTAGCCGGTGCCACCTCGGTAGTCCCTGATTTTACGACGGGCTATGTGTATCTGATGATTCTGGCTACGGTGCTGGTGGCTTTTGTGGCTAGCATCAAGGTCATCAATAGAAAGAAAGTAGTTCCCGGAATTTTAGGGGATTAGATGTAGCTTATCGCTTAATTTTTTTCACCGCAAAGTCGCTAAGACACGAAGAAAAAATTCCTTGCGCCCTTGCGTCATAGCGGTTCAGTAATTTTGATTTCGAATAAAAGAAACCAACCTAAAAATGAACGTCGGACTATTCATTCCTTGCTACGTCAATCAGTTTTATCCCAATGCCGCGCGGGCGACGCTGGAATTGCTGCGAAAATCGGGCGTCAACGTGGGGTACCCTACGCGGCAAATCTGCTGTGGGCAACCCATGGCCAACTCGGGCTTTGAGCACCTGGCGCAGGATTGCAATAATACCTTTATCGACAACTTTGCGGAGTTTGATTACATCGTGGGGCCGTCGGCGAGTTGCATCCTGCACCTCAAAGACCACCTGCATTCGGATACGCAGGAGGCAAAAGCGACCGAAATTCGCGGAAAGCTGTACGAACTGGTGGAGTTCCTGACGGACGGGCTGAAAATAGAATCGCTCAACGCAACCTTCCCCCACAAGGAAGGTCTTCACCACAGCTGCCACGGCCTGCGCGGACTGCACCTGGCGCAGATGAGCGAGCTCAATGCACCCCCCTTTTCAAAACCGGAAAAACTGCTGGGAATGGTAAAAGATCTCGAACAGGTTAGGCTGGGTCGCTGCGACGAGTGCTGCGGGTTTGGTGGCGTGTTCTCGGTTTCGGAAGAAGCCGTATCCGTGAAAATGGGCAAAGACCGCGTGCGGGACCATACCCGCAGCGGGGCCGAGTACATCACCTCTTCGGATCTGTCGTGCCTGATGCACATGGAGGGTATTCTGCACCGCAATAAGAGCAACGTAAAAGTGATTCATATTTCAGAAATTCTAAACGCAAGTATTTAGTGGATAGGTTATTAGGTAATAGGTTATTAGCTCAGCAAATACCTAAAACCTAACAACCTATTGCCTAACTACCTAAAAACCTAACTATGAGCTACCAGACTACTACCAAAGACCACGCCGCCCTGGCCGAAGCCTTCATCAAAGACGAGGAACGGGTAGACTGGCACGATGGAGCTTTATGGTACATCCGCGAAAAGCGCGACATCGCTTCCAAGGGGATTCCCGAGTGGGAGGAATTGCGTGAAGCCGCGTCTCAGATCAAAAGCAACGTTATTTCTAATCTGCACGACTACCTGCTGCAATTTGAAGCCAACTTGAAAAAGAACGGCATCGTGGTGCATTGGGCGGATACGCCGCAGGAGCATAACGAAATTGTGTACGCCATTCTGAAAGCCAAAGAGATCAATCAGATGGTGAAAAGTAAGTCCATGCTGACCGAAGAATGCGGCCTGAACGAGTACCTGGAAGAGCGCGGCATTGGCGTGATCAACTCCGATTTGGGCGAGTACATTCAGCAGATCGACAACGAGCCGCCGAGCCACATAGTGCTGCCTTGTATTCATAAGCGCAAGGAAGAAATTGGCGAGCTGTTTCACGAGCACCTGGGCACCGAAAAAGGCTTATCGGATCCCACCAAGCTGACGCGGGTGGCCCGTAAGCCCCTGCGTAATGTCTTCATGCCCCGCCGCGCCGCCCTGACGGGTGTCAACTTCGCCGTAGCCGAAACCGGCGAATACGTGGTATGTACCAACGAGGGCAACGCCGACATGGGCGCGCACTTGTCGGAAGTGCAGATTGCCTCCATGGGGCTGGAAAAGATTATTCCGCAGAAAAAGCACCTGGGTATTTTTCTGCGCCTGCTGGCCCGAAGCGCCACCGGACAGCCCATTACGATTTATTCGAGCCACTTCAAAAAGCCACGCGAAGGGCAGGAAATGCACCTGATTCTGGTCAATGCGGGCCGCACACGGCAACTGGGTCGGCCGGATTTTCAGAACTCGCTCAAATGCATCAAGTGCGGAGCCTGCATGAATACCTGTCCGGTGTACCGCAAAAGCGGGGGGCTAAGCTACCACAATACCATTTCCGGCCCCATCGGCGCTATTCTGGCTCCGAATCTGGACATGAAGCGCCACGCCGACCTGCCCTTTGCGTCCACGCTCTGCGGGTCGTGCTCCAACGTGTGTCCGGTTAAAATCAACATCCACGATCAGCTGTACAAATGGCGGCAGGAAATTGTCAAAGAGGGACACGCATCGAGCACCAAGGTGTTCGGGATGAAAGCCATGGCCTGGACCCTGTCTTCGTCCGATAAACTGGATAAAGCGGGTCGGGCCGGGCGGTGGTTTATGCAAAACGTACCCTTTGTGGTCAACAATAAACTCAACCCCTGGTACAAGCAACGTGACATGCCCGAGGGACCTAAGGAGACTTTTACGGAGTGGTACCTTAGGACTAATGGTGATTGAGAGAATGAGTGAATGATAGAATGAGCCGCCTGCGTTGAATGGTTGAGAGTGTCGCAGCTTAGATACTAATTCATTGATATTCAGGAAAATATATGTACGAATGACGAATAACCGATAACAAATAACAATTCACCACTCATGACAACCCGGGAGAAAATATTGGGAGAAGTATTGCAAAACCAACCCGCCTCGCTGCCTTTGCCGGATATTTCCAGGTTTCAGGGCAATGAGCCGGATGTGGTGCAGAAATACAAAACGGTCTTCGAAAGCATCGGTGGCAAGGTGTTTCTGGTTGACGATTTTAGTACCATGAAATGCCTGCTCAGACAGCATTACGATACCAGCAAGCGTATCGCCACAACATTACCCGAATTGGGCTTTGAGCTGATTTCGCCCGACGTAGACCCGCATACCTACGAGGATGTCGAACTGGCCATTATCCGGGCGCATTTTGCAGTAGCCGAAAACGGGGCCGTGTGGCTGTCGGACGAAGTGATGGGGCAACGCATTATCCCGTACATCTGCCAGCACCTGGCCGTGGTGGTACGCGCCGAAACCATCGTGCCCACCCTGCACGAAGCTTACGAAATCATCGGGGAAGGTACCTACGGCTTCGGCGGCTTCATCGGCGGCCCCTCCAAAACCGCCGACATCGAACAAGCCCTCGTTCTCGGCGCCCACGGCCCGCTGTCGATGGCGGTGTTTGTTATGAAGTAGTCTTCGGGTGAAAGGGTTAATGGTCAAGGGTTAAATGACCTTTAAGATTATCCTTTTACCAATGAGCTGACCCTTAACCTTTCACCTCTTGACCCTTTAACCCATATACCCTTAACCCAAATTTTTACCCCGATGCACATACACAGAAACCTCCAACAAGAATACAGCGACATCTACACCCCCGAGGCGCTAGCCGCCCTCGAAGCGTTAGCTCCCTTCAACAAAGACATCAAAGAAGCCATGGCCGCCCGCATCCAGCGCCGGGCCCAGCGGGCCGAGCAGAAGCAACGCATCACCTTCCTCGATCCCGAAAGTGATCCGCTTGGCGATGGATATCACATCACCCAATCGAAAATCGCGATCGGATCGGGTGGCATTTCAGGAAAGGG
>CATMVR010000259.1 GCA_950075905.1 uncultured Persicitalea sp.
CAGGATGTGCTGGAAAAATTGTTCGGGTGCCGATTCGGAGATTCGGCAGCGGCGCATCCTCGCCCGCTGTACGGAGAGGCTACCTCCGGATCGCTCTAAGCCTGCTAGACTCCAATCGCTGAAACCGGGGCACCCTCATTGCCGCAAAGGGAGACCGCATGGGCAACAACTGGATCAACTTGCTGATCATCCTGCTGGCCTTCGGCGGCCCGGCGCTGAGTTGGATCGTCCAGCAACTGCGAGAGAAAGCCGAACAGAAGCGCATGCGTCTGGAACTCCAACGGCGCCGCGATGAGGAATTGCGGACCGGGCGTAGCGCGGGCGACGAAGACCTCCCGAAGCTCCAGTCGAAGGCCAGTAGGGTATTCTTGTACTTGGCAGGAAATTTGGCATTGCTCGCGTGCAGCAGGCTGGTAGGAGAGCCTTGCCCGATGTTTATCACGGGAGGCAGGTTGTCCGGCCAGGCGGGCGACCACTTACTGTTGCCGGTGCGCCAGCCAAACTCGCTACCGCTGGTAGCATGTACGATGCGGGTAGGGCGATACCAGGGGGTACCAATGTCCCATTCCATGTCGGCGTCATACACAAACAAGTCGCCGGTTTCGTTGAATGCCATGTCGAACGCATTGCGGTAGCCAGCACTTACGAGCTCCCACTTCTTGCCTTCGGGGTCTACGTTGGCAATCCAGCCGCCGGGGGCCATACGGTCGTTGGCGTGGCCTCGTGGGTCTTTGATGAGCGGGAAAAGGTTGTCCTGCTCCCAGGTTTTGGGCAGGCGGTAGGCATCCATGTCAGGGGCATCGGTATGGTTGCCGGAGATCACGTACAGCGACTTCTTATCGGGCGACAGAATGATACTGTGCGGACCATGCTCGCCGTTACCTTCCAGTTCTTTCAGGAGTGTTACCTTGTCGTACTGGTCGTCGCCATTGGTATCCTGCAGGCGGTAGAAGCCGCTGTGGCGGGGGAGGTCGGGCGTGACCCGGTTATTGACCATTACATAGAGGCTATTGAAAGCATACAACAGGCCGTGGGCGGTACCCATGCTTTGCTCTAAACTTCCATCACCAATTTTTAATTTCTCCACCTTGGGCGTTACAGAAGCCGACCCAATAGCCGGGATGGTGATCCGGTAAAGCACTCCGTACTGATCAGACGCAATCATACGCCCTTTGTTGTCAAAAGCCATGGCTACCCAGGATCCCTGCCCGTTTTCGGAAGGGCTGTACAGGTGCTCGGCTTTGAAACCGGGTTGAAGCTTCAGCTTATCCGCCTTAGAGTCGTCGGGCCGGGTGTGGGTAGGGGCAAAGGGAGCTGTTTTGGTATAAAAGGCACCCATGGCCACCACGAGTCCCACGCCTACCAGAGTTTTGGTAAGAGCAGAAGTAGCAGACAAATACTTTTTTAACATGAGTTGATTATTTAATGAATTCTAATAAGGTCTTTGGGTTTCTTGAAAAAGCGGAGAACAGCAGATACTTACTTACACAGGAGCCGACAAATCGAAAAAGGATAACTTATTCAAAAAGAAACGGCACACCCGCCAAAAATCAGCGGGCGTGCCGTTTTTGTTAAAAGTGTGGGCTCAAATCAGCCTCGGCGGCGGGTAAGCCATAGTACGGGTCAAGGTTAGTGAAAGCATCACCGGGCACAAAGCCTTCGGTAGGATAATAGTATTTTGCTTTGTCGGCCTTTACCCGGCTTCCGTAAGCGGTGATTACCTCCATGAGCCGGCCGGTACGAACCAGATCATGCAATCTTTTTGCTTCAAAAGCGAGCTCTACTCTGCGCTCCTGATATATGGCTGTACGCAAATCTGTCTGAGAAGAAGCCGTAGTAGCGGCAAGGCCCGCCCGGCTACGTACCTGATTCAGATAAGGAATAGCTTCACCCAGCTTGTTTTGCTCCATCAAAGCCTCCGCCAGGAACAGTAGTACTTCTGAGTAGCGATAGATAGGCCAGTTCATGCCATGATTATTGTGCAGAGAGTGCGGCTTCGCGTATTTTTTGATGTACGGAAAAGTTTTATCCTTCTGCAAAGCACCACTCAATGTTATATAGGCTACCGAGGCATCCTTACGCTTATCTCCGGCCTCATAGGCGGCAATGATATCCGGAGTAGGAATAACGTTACCTTCTCCCGTCAGGGGCTGGGGGTTCGATGTGCCTGTAATAGTAACCAGTTCGTTAGAAGCCATAGGACGAGGCATAAAACCATACAGAAAACTGCCGTTCAACCCTTGCGAGCCTTCCAAAAACTGAACTTCGAAGACTGATTCCTTATTATTTTTATTCCCATCAGTCGTCGAAAATACATTGTTATAATCAGGGATCAGGCTATACTCATTGCTGGTTACGATGGTTTTAAGTACAGCCTCAGCTTCTGCCCATTTTTTCTGAATCATGTAGACGTTAGCCAACAGAGCTCCGGCCGATCCGGAGGTAGCCCGACCGGCTTCCTGGGCTGACTTCTTAGGTAGCAGGGTTAAAGCCTCCTGAGCATCTTTTATAATTTGAGCGTACAATTGCTCTCCGGTTGCCAGGGGTTGGGCTGAGGCACTACGCTCGGCAACAGGCTCGAGGTGGAGAGGAGCCCGGTTAAAATAACGCGCCAGTTCAAAGTAGGCAAGCGCTCTCAGAAAAAGAGCTTGTCCTTTCAGATTATTCTTTGAAGCCGCTGGTATTTCCACTCCATCGATCAGGTCCAGAATCTGATTGGTTCGGGCAATGATCTGGTAGTTTTGGCGGTACATGTTCAGAACGTTGCTATTGGTAGTAATACCATTGGCCGTTGGAACGTTAAAGTCGGCCAGGTTGCCCTGGTTTTCAGTAGCACCAAACAAAATGTTACGAACATAACGGGCATTGTCGGAATGTTGCTCAGCGAGCAGCATCGAAGTACCATTGTGAATGGACCGCAGTGGTACATAGGCTCCATTGACGGCTTGCTGGAAATCGGCCTCCGTTTTGAAGAAAGTGGCCGAACTGAGGGCGGTCTCGGGTATCACGGTCAGGAACTCATCCGTATTGCAACTACCCAGCCCCATACTCAGGAGGCAGGTTATTAAAAGTGCTTTTTTCATTCTATGTATTATTTAGAATTGAGAAAGTAATGTTTTATTAAACAGGCATTTGCCTAGAAATTAAGATTAATACCAATGCTTGAGGTACGTGGAACCGGATAGTTGGACAAGTCCACGCCGGGGCTCAGGTTGCCACCGTCACCCTGCCCGTTTGACTGGGCGCTGGTTTCGGGGTTAGGCCCGCCCCAGTACTTGGTAAATACCATGGCTTGTTGGATAGACGCATACAGGCGTGCTGATCGGAAGAACTTGTTTTTTACACCAATGGTGTAGCCCAGGGTGATGTTCTTGATGGTAAAGAAAGAAGCATCTGCCACGAAGCGGCTATTCTGCCAGTCGCGCTCGATACCCGTTACGGTACCGCCGCCCACGGTGGTTCCAAAGAAACCTTTTCCGGGGTTTTGCTCCGAGCGGAAGCGGTATTTCACTTCTTTCATCATGTTAAATACACCGTCGAGGTTGGTGGTACTGTACAGGTGACGTACCCACAGCTGGTTGCCATACGATCCGGATCCGACAATACTCAGGTCGAAATTGCCGTATTGGAAATTGTTGGTGATACCGTAAATAAACTTAGGAAACGGACTACCCAGAATCGTCCGGTCATCATTATTGCCTCCATTAGTGAGCACACCGTCACCGTTAACATCTACAAGCTTGATACTACCTACCGTAGAACGGCCGGGTACAATGGGTGAGTTTTTCAGATCTTCGGCGTTCATATATACTCCATCAGCCAGGTGGCCATAGAACTGACCAAAAGGCTTACCCACCTGCGTAATGTGGTGCTGACCATACACCCGGTCAATACCTTCAGCTAGTGCGAGAACACGGTTGCTGTTATAGGAAATGTTGGCATTGGTGGTCCATAGAAACTTACCAGTAGTATTGCGGGAAGTCAGCGCTACTTCATGGCCCCAGAATTTGATTTCGCCGATGTTATCATTGAAGTTGCTAAACCCGGACTCCTGTGGGATCTGAACTGCGTACAGCAGATTTGTGGTATTCTTGGTATAGTAGTCGTAGCTCAGCTGGATACGGTCATTAAGTAAACCGAGATCAAAGCCCAGGTCAAGCTGGCGGGTAGTTTCCCAACCCAGATTTGAGTTAGCCAGCGAAGTAACTATGGCACCAGCAGCAACATTGTTTCCAAATACTGCATTGACAGTATTGTTAATTAAGGCGTACTGTGTGTAGTTACCAATGTTGTTATTTCCCGTAACACCGAAGCTGGCTCTCAGTTTTGCAAAGGAAATATGCTTCTGATTCTGCATGAAGTTTTCGTCTGACAGCACCCAGCCGCCGGATACAGACGGGAAGGTACCCCAGCGGTTGTCTGATCCAAAGCGCGAGGATCCGTCGCGACGAATGGAGGCTGTGAACAGGTACTTGCCTTTGTAGTTGTAAGTCAGGCGCGAAAGCAGGGAGGTCAGAGCCCACTCCTGCACACCGCTGTTGGTACCACCACGATTGACGTTGATGGCTCCCTGAATGGTAGGCAGGCGGTCGTCCGAGTAGGTATCTGCCTGAATACGGCTCGACTCCCGGCGGAAGCGCTGATTGGTATAACCACCTAAAATTTCGAAGTTATGCTGACCAAAACTCTTGGCGTAGGTAGCCAGGTTTTCGTTCAGCCAGCCAAAATCCTGAATATACTCCCGAATGGAAACGGCCGTAGTAGGCACGGGTGTATTAATGGCGCTGGTAGCCGTGGAGGGGTTGAAAAAGAAAAAGTTCTGGTTCATCAGCTCCGCGTTGATGGTCGATTTCAGATTCAGGCCCTTGATCGGGCTGTACTCTATAAAGCCATTGGAGAGGAGATTGGTGCTCGTGGTTTCGTTGATCAACTCCTCGGCGGCCCGCACCCAGTTGGCGTACGCAAAGATATTACCCGTACTCGAAGGGAAGCGGTTGAACTTGGTCAGCTCGCCATTGTCGTCATAGATTGGCATTACCGGCCAGGTATGCAGAGCATTAAATAGGATACCCGTACCGCGGTCGCCGTCGGTTCGGGGGGTGTTGTCATACACGTACGACGGCGCAACGTTGAAGCCGATCGTGACCTTATCAGATACTTTATAGGTGGAGTTCAAACGCAACGAGTACCGCTTGTACTCGTTGTTTAGCACTACGCCCTGCTGGTTGAACACACCGGCTACCACCGCGGTATTCAAACGATCCTTGTTAGAGGTTAGGGTCAGGTTATAGCTCTGGATGGGAGCCCGTCGCAGCAGGGCGTCGTACCAGTCGTTGTTTTTCCCTTCGTACATAGAAGGATTCTGAAACTCGGCGGGTACGGGAGATCCCTGATCTTCGTAGTATTCTTTCTTAAACTGAGCAAACTCTACGGCGTCCATCATTTGGAGGCGGCCCTTCATAGGTACCACCTGCGTGCCCACAAAGCTGTTGAAACTCACGTTAGTTTCGCCGCTTTTGCCTCTCTTGGTCGTAATCAGCACTACCCCGTTGGCGGCCCGCGAGCCGTAGAGCGACGTTGATGCGGCGTCTTTCAGGATGGTAATGTCTTCTATTTCGTCTGGGTTCAGCGAAGCGATATTGCCAGTAATGGGAAAACCATCCACTACATAAAGTGGCTCACTACCTCCCGAAACCGACAGCTGTCCCCGGATACGGATGTTCATGCCCTGGCCGGGCTTGCCGGTGGTTTGGTTGATCTGCACCCCGGCGAGGCGCCCTTGTAACTTCTGGCCTATCTGCGATACCGGGATGTCCATCAGCTCTTTGCCGGAAATTGTCTGAACCGCCCCGGTCACTTCTTTCTTTGTCTGGCTACCGTAGCCTACTACAATCACTTCGGAAAGGGACTTGGTGTCGGTAGACATCCGGATGTCAATTACCGACCTACCGTTGATGGCTTCTTCAATAGTCAGAAAACCTACGTAGGAAAATACCAGCGTACCGCTGCTGGATGGAATGGTCAGGGTGTATTCTCCCGAAGCATTAGTGGTAGTACCGGTTGTGGAACCTTTGAGCACCACACTCACGCCCGGCAGGGCGGTGCCGGCATCGTCTGTTACCTTACCGGAGATGGCTGCTGCCCGCGGGGCGGCAGTGAGGATAGTGGCAAAACTTTGCGTTGAGAACAGAACGAAAAGTGTCAGGCAGAGCAGTGAGGGGAGCAACCTCCCCGATTTTTGCAATAGTGTACCGATGCTGCCAATTTTCAATTGTAGCGATTTGTTCATAATTTTAAGGGTTTTATTGTTAAATAGGTAAAACATGGCACTCCCGTATTGCTCTCCCCAGAATAATACAAGAATATAGAGTGTTAATCTAGTCCGGTAGTGGTGGTACACTATCGGACTTTTATTTTTTCATATTTTTTGGGTTTAGGTTTGTTTAAAAAATGTAGCGTTTTTTTAGGTATTAGGTTAGGTTTAGGAATAGTCAACAGGAAAAAGCGGACATCATTACAGACTCTTCATCGGAGCCAAAATGCACGCAAATAAATGGATTTGATGATACAAATCAGTCATTTATTCACATTTAAAATTTACTGAGTGCAAATCTAGAAACCTGATACTCTTAACTATCCTATACTGTCACAGGGATATTCTTATTGTGCTGGTATTCCTGATTAAATCCTATATAAATTTAGATATTATTTTTTGGGTTTAACTTAGTTCGGGCCAAGACAAAGGTTGGGCATTCAATTCTTGCTTTTTGAATCCGGGCAAACACAACCTTTCTACCGACTAACCAGGAACATTTAGTCCACGATGCCGCGGTAAGGTACCTGTATATCCATTTTCCCCTTCCACTTCTTAGGGACAGGCTTGCCTAGTTCCCAGTGAATGGCGTTGACTACCAGCCGCTGAAAGGCCTCCTCCCGGAAGTCTTCGGGGTGGCCCAGCGTGGTCATGAATACCCGCGCCCCGGCGGGGTTTTTCCAGGTCCA
>CATMVR010000260.1 GCA_950075905.1 uncultured Persicitalea sp.
CGATTTACAGGTTGAGAGCCGCTATTTCCCTCGCCCTTTGGGTTTACTTCGCACAAAGTTCGGGATGACTCATGTTTGTGACTTTTCTTTTATCAAAAAACTACTTCTCCTTCACCAGATTCAGGCTACTGAAATCCCCTCTTTCCAGGTCCGTAGCCTTGTCAAACTGCCGCAGGGCCTCCTGGTACATTTTATCGATGGGATTGAGTACCTGGTACATCTCGTTGCTGAGACCATCCTTGCGCTGCCGGCCCCACTGGTAGCGGCCAATCAGGCCTTTGAGTTGGGCGGCAATGTAGGGTCGTGATCGGTTCAGGCCGCGCTCGTTGTACTGGATACCGGCTGCCGTAGCATCCCGCACCAGCTCCTTCATCATGGCATCGGATACCGTAAAATCAGCCAGAAACTGATCAAAAGTCAGCTTTTCCAGGGTTTTCTGGTGCTCCTTGCCGTAGCGCAGGGCGTACTCCCGGATGATATTCTTGGCGTACAGCTCAAAAAGGTACTTGCTGTTCATGCTCGTATCGCGCGGCACAAACACGTCAGGCATAATGCCCCCGCCGCCGTACACCGTGCGGCCGCCATCGGTTTTGAAGCGCAGGTTGGGGTCAAACTTGATGCTGTCGGCGATAAAGTACTCGCCGCTATTGTAGCGATTGGTCAGGTCTTCGTTGTAGGTTTCGCCCTTACCCAACTCGTAGGGCTTCTGAATGCTTCGTCCGCTGGGAGTATAGTAACGCGAGATGGTCAGGCGCAGTTCCGAGCCGTCAGACAGCTTGATGGGCATCTGCACCAGGCCCTTGCCGTAGGTACGGCGGCCTATGATCAGGGCACGGTCGTGATCCTGCAGGGCACCAGCCATAATCTCAGAGGCCGAGGCACTGCCTTCGTCTACGAGTACAATTACCGGCCCCTCCTCAAACATGCCGTCAAAGCGGGCGTGGGTCTTGCGGTCAAAGCGGTTGTCTTTGCCGTCGGTATACACCAGCAGCTTATTGCCGCCGATCAGCTCATCAGCCATGCTGGTGGCGCGCTCCATGTAGCCGCCGGGATTGCCGCGCAGGTCCAGAATCAGTTTCTTTAATCCGGATGCCTTCAGGGACGACAGGGCGGTTTTGAATTCCTCGTAGGTAGACTCCGCAAAGCGGCTCACCTTGATGTACCCTACCTCTTCGTCTACCATATAGGCGGCATCCACCGAGTACTGCGGAATACGGTCGCGCACCACGGTAAAGTCCATGCCGCCCTTCACACCGGTGCGGCCAATGTGCAGTTTCACTTCGGTACCCCGCTTACCCCGCAGAGATTTGAACACCTGGGCGTTGGTTACGCCCGGCCCGGAGAGCTGCTCGCCGTTGACTTTCAGGAGCCGGTCGCCGCTTTGGATGCCCACCGTTTCGGAAGGCCCACCGTTCAGGGGCGTCACCACGTACACGGTGTCGTTGTAGATATTGAATTCCACACCAATGCCGTCAAAGCCCGAGTCGAGCTGCGAGCGGGCGGCGGTGGCCTCTTCGGCGTTGAAGTAGGCCGTATGGGGGTCGAGTTTTTCCAGCATTTTGTGGATGGAGAAATCCACCAATTCATCGGTATTCACCGAGTCTACGTAGTTGCTTTCTACCAGCATGAGCACCTCCCGAAACTTGGCGTAGCCTTTGGCTACGTCGGTCAGTTTTTTGCCGCCGCTAAAAAAGGTAGCTCCCAGCAACATGCCGGCGGCGAGCGTCAGACTCAGAATGATAGGAAGGCGGACAATGCCGCGGGTGTTTTGTATTGGTTTTTCAGGGTTCGGTTGATTCATGGCAAATTATATATGGGTACAGGTAATCAGGAATATCTTGCAAAAAGCATACCTATTAAATAACGCCTTTGTGAACAAAATCGTTGCTTCACTGGGGACGATTATCTGGGTAAAAAAACCTACACACTGGTTTTTTCGGCCCTCATTCGCACAAAAAAGTCCAGCGAATCGGGATTGCGCATGGTATCGCGGCTGGCCGCCCGGGACGGCTCCTGCCCCATCAGTATTTTTTTGACCGGCATCTCCATCTTTTTCCCGCTGATGGTGTAGGGTACCTCGGGAATCTCCTCGATGCGGTCGGGCACGTGGCGGGGGCTGAACTGCGAGCGCAGGGCTCCGTTGATGCGTTGGCGCAGGTCGTCGTCGAGGGTACCTGGTTCTTTCATGACCACAAAGAGGGGCATGCTGCCACTGCCGTCTTCCTGCTCGATGTATACCACCAGACTGTCTCTCACCTCGGCAATACTCTCCACAGCGCTGTACACTTCGGCGGTACCGATGCGTACGCCGCCCCGGTTGAGAGTGGCATCTGAGCGCCCGAAGATAATCACTGAGCCGCGCGGGGTAATCTTGATCCAGTCGCCGTGCCGCCACACGCCGGGGTAGGTTTCGAAGTAGCTGCTGTGGTAGCGCTCGTTGCCGGCATCGTTCCAGAAGTAGATGGGCATGGAGGGCATGGGCTGCTCAATGACCATCTCCCCCAGCTGATTGACCACGGGCTGCCCGTCGTCGTCGTAGGCTTCAAGCTTGCAGCCCAGCATCCGGCACTGAATCTCGCCCGCGTACACCGGCAGCAGCGGATTGCCGCCCACGAAGGCGCTGCACACGTCCGTACCGCCACTGAGGGAGATTAGCCACACGTCTTTCCGAACATTCTGATAAATCCACTCGTAGGCTTCTGGGGTCAGGGGCGAGCCGGTAGAGCCAATCGTGATGAGGTGTTTGAGCCGCTCGGAAGGTACGCTGAGGTTGGCCTTACGGCAGGCAATGAAGTAGGCCGCGCCCCCGCCAAAGTGATTGATCCGGGCTTTTTCGGCCAGGGTCCACAGCACCGGCATGGCCGGGTAGGCCGGAGCGCCGTCGTACAGCACCAGGGTAGCTCCCACCAGCAGCGAGGCCAGGGAGTAGTTCCACATCATCCAGCCGGTGGTAGAGTACCAGAAGTACCGGTCGCCGGGCTTGACGTTTTGATGAAAGGCCAGGGCTTTGAGGTGCTCCAGCAGGCAGCCCCCCGCACTATGCGTAATGGCCTTGGGCTTACCGGTAGTACCCGACGAGTATAGCACCCAGATAGGATGGGCAAAGGGCATCGGCTCGAAGTCGAGCCCGTGGGTGGGACTATGCAGAATATCCTCCCAGGACACGGTTCCTTCCAGCTGAGTCGCTTCATCGAGGTAAGGTACCAGCACGGGGAGTGTTACGGTAGGTAGCTCGGCCAGCAGTTCCCGGAACGCCGGCATCTTGTCAAATTCCCGACCATTGTACTGGTAGCCGTCGGCCATGATGAGTACCCGGGGTTCGATCTGGGAGAACCGATCCAGGATACTGGCCTGACCGAAATCGGGCGAGCAGCTCGACCATACCGCCCCCACAGCATTGGTAGCCAGAAAAGCCACTACCGCCTGCGGAATGTTGGGCAGCACGGCGGCCACGCGGTCGCCGGGCTGTATGCCCCGCTTGCGGAGCCAGGTGGCCACGGCCGCTACCTGTTGTTCGAGCGTAGCCCAGGATACCTCCATGAGCGCGTGCCGCTCCGACTGAAAGACGAGCGCGGGGCGGTCGCGGGTTTTGTGGCGGAAAATGTGCTCGGCGTAGTTGAGCGTGGCGCGGGTAAACCACTCCGTATGGATCATATCGCCGGTGGTCTGGCGAAGTACTTCAAAGTAGGTATCGTGGGATTTGATCTGAAAGTAATGCCAGAGCGTTTCCCAGAAATCTTCGGTATCGGTCACCGACCACTCCCACAGATCGTGATAGTCGCGGAAGAAAAGGCCTTTTTTGACAAAGAGCCAATCCATGTATTTTTTCAGGTTCGACTGCTCCATGAAAGGCCTTCCGGGTTTCCATAGAGGGGTGGTGGGTATAGGCAATGACATTGGTTTAGGGGAGTTTTAGGTTTGGGGTCAGGAATCAGGCCGTTAGGCAAGCGGTTTGTTGTACAGCTTGCCATAAAAAGCAGTGGCCTTAATTCCAGTATCTACTAACGACTTTTTGCCGGTTTTAGGATAAAAATCGGCAGAAAATAATTCATCCGGAAAATTCCCGTACCTTTGCCGTCCCATTTGTGTGAATGAGATAATTTTCTGACAGCCAGCGACGTTACTCTACCATTTATTGGCATCATTCTTATTCTATATTGTTTATCAAAAGTATACTTCCCGAATCTTCGGCAAGAGGAACCAACTTCCAGTAGCGATACTGCATTCCTATGAAAAAGCGAAACGAATCTTCCAAAGACGCGAAATTTTCGCGCTCTTCTTCTCCTGACCGGGAAAGAAGAAACAGCTCTGGTGCACCGTCTGACCGCCCCTCGCGCGGCGAAAAACCCCGTTCACGCTTTGGCGACGCGGGTGCCAGCGGCCCTTTCAAACCCAAAAAGAAAATTACCGAGAAGCTGTTCAATAAGCCTACCCTAAAAAAATCAAACTTCAAAAAACTGGCGTTTGATAGCTCCACCGGGCGCAATCCGTTCGCTGAGAAGGGAAGCCCCATCCGCCAGGACCAGCCCGAACGTACCGAACGTCGTCCACGCATGGAGGAGAATCGTACTTTTGATAAGCGCCGCGACGCCCGACGTAGCGACGACGCCCGACCACGTCCCCAGGGAGAGTTCCGGCCCCGCCGTGAGGATAGCGATAGCCGACCTCCCCGTCGTGACGAAGGCCGTAGCTTTGATAAACATAGTGACAGCCGGCGTCCCCAGGGAGAGTTCAGGCCCCGCCGTGAAGATAATGACAGCCGCCCTCCCCGCCGCGACGAAGGCCGTAGCTTTGATAAACGTAGTGATTCTCGACGTGGAGACGCCCGGCGTGGAGACGCCCGGCCGCAGGGTGAGTTCCGGTCCCGCCGTGAGGATGGCGACAGCCGTCCGCCCCGCCGCTCGGATAGCGACGAGCGCGCGCCCCGCAGCCGCGAGACCGGTAACGACGCCGAAAACCGCCGGGTAGGCAAATTCACTAAGCCCCCCCGCTACGATTTCAGCGACTACGAGAGCAAGAAGGTACGGGTAAAAAAACAAACCGACGACGACATTCTGCGCCTCAACCGCTACATTTCCAATGCGGGCATCTGCTCGCGCCGTGAAGCTGATGAGCTCATTGAGAGCGGACAGATTACGGTCAATGGCAAGGTAGTAACCGAGATGGGCTACAAAGTAAAGCGCTCAGATACCATCAAGTACGGCAAGAAAGTACTTAACCCCGAGCGGATGGTATATCTGCTAATCAACAAACCGAAGGATTATATCACTACTACCGACGATCCCGAGGAACGCAAGACGGTTATGGATCTGGTGGAGGGTGCCTGCGAAGAGCGCATTTACCCCGTAGGTCGCCTCGACCGCAACACCACGGGCCTGCTCCTGCTGACCAACGACGGCGAACTGGCCGAGAAGCTTACGCACCCCTCAGGCAATATCCGTAAAGTGTACCAGGCAGAACTCGATAAACCCATCACCACCGAGGATTTTGAAGCCATGAAGGCCGGTTTTGAACTCGAAGACGGCTTTATCAAACCCGATGACATTGGTATTGTAACGCCCGACGCGATGGTTGTAGGCCTGGAAATCCATAGTGGCAAGAACCGGATCGTGCGCCGGATGTTCGAGAACTTTGGTTACGAGGTCAAAAAGTTGGACAGGACGGTATTTGCCGGACTAAACAAAAAAGACCTGCCCCGCGGCAAATGGCGTTTTCTGAGCGAGAAAGAGGTTGTTAAGCTGAAATTCCTGCTTTAACGAAGATCACCGCACAGTAAAATCAGGTTGCGGCATAGGAATTGCAGCAGGTGACAAAAACAGTATCACTCATACTCAGCCCAACATTCCTTACAGCAGGTAGAGAGGTATCTGGTGGAGATTTTTTTTGAACTTTTGTTCGGGAAAGGCTTCTGGGAGAGATAGAAGGGACGAAAGGACAGAGAATAATAGCCGAAAAGTTATGTTCCGGTTATAAAAGTCTGACGACTAGTTAGAATAATAAAATATTTTTTTTATATTTTTATTCAATTTTAAAAAAATGGTACGATATTTGTTAATGTTCGATTACAGAAGTTCAAACGTATAGTGCCGGAGTACGTGAGCAAGAGAGCAACTTCCCAATTGACAATAGACTAAAAATATTCAAGATAATAGTGTGTGTATAGTGTGGACAAGGCACGGAGCTTCTCCGTGCTTTGTTTGGCTTTAGGGGGTTGGAAACTGCTCAATTGTATTTTTGATCTCAGCAAACTTGCGGGAATAGCTCAGCGTAATAACCATGATAAACCACGGAAAAAACAGAAACTGACCTCCGGTAAGGTTGCTCTCAAAAAAAGGAATGACGAGCAAAGGCAGAAAGAAAAGGTAGTAGGTGGCAAACACCCGGAGGTAGTACCACAGCGAACGTACTACCACGATGTAAACAAAAAAAGCAAATACCACTACACCCGATCCAAATAGTACTTCGTAGTAGGAATTGTGGTAGCCCGACCAGCCGCTTATAGCCTCGATTCTGGCGGTATTAAACATCCCGATGCCCGTGACCCACAAATCAGGACTTTCGTTGAAGTAGTGAATCAGGGACACCGAGCGGCTCAGCCGGGCTTCTCCCTTCTCCTGCTGTACCCTGGTTTTTTCCAGACGGGAGTTCAAAGCCGAGGTGGGATCCTGCGCCAGGTAGTACACCATGCCCAGGGGGATCAGCGAAAGCACGACTTTTTGGTAGAGCGGGATACGCCGGTATTTAAAAATAAACACCAGCCCTACCAGGGCCAAACTAAGCCAGGACGCCTGATTGCCCGAGATCAGCACCAGGTCGTAGCCGGCGAACTTCAGCTCCGGACCCCAGAACCCGCCCGAGTTGGAGGTGGTGATGCAGTTGGTCAACGCGCCCTTGGTGACCACCATGTAGCGGGACCCACAGGGAGCACAGGTGCCCGTCAGCGGTCCGGCGGCGAAGATCAGCACGTTTTCCGGAGACAGCGGATCGACCGTCGGGTCC
>CATMVR010000261.1 GCA_950075905.1 uncultured Persicitalea sp.
CTGGAATAAGTTGGGCTGGCCCGAACTGGATACCTTCAAGCCCAGCGCTACCGCCGCTGACGCCGCCTACGCCGCTGCTGCCGCCGATTTCAAGTCGGTAATCAACGACTTTGGTCTGAACCTGTTCCGGAACGGCGATCCCGGTCCTATCGATGAGCTGGGTAAAGCCGAACAGCTGCCTAACTACTACTACCTTTTCACTCCGCTTGCCAATGGTGATCCCGAAATGATCATGGTGTTTACGCACGGTGGGATCGGAACCGGACAAGGGGAAGAGCTGATGCGCGACGTATCGGGCCGTTCGCACGAAGGCTCGCAGCTATGGGTAAGTCCCCGCTACGAGATTGCCGACCGCTACCAGCTGACTACCACGGGCGACTATGCACCCAAACTGGTACCACGCAATCCCACGAGCGCGGGGGCCCGCACGGCGCCCAACTCGGCGGTAAATCCTCAGAGTTACCTCAACCGCGACTACCGCATGAAAGCGTCCATCATGTGGGACTACGAGATGAGCATCGGCCTGAACTCCCTGAAATCGACCGGCTGGGTACCTTTCATCTACCGTACCTGGAATTCGCCGGTTACGATCGATGGTGTGCGGTATACTTCTTACAACACGGATGGTACCAACTCGGGCTACGTGTTCCGCAAATTCTTGCGCAACTATGCTGGTCAGGGCCGGAGCGACGGCGATTACAACTTCCCCGTGATGCGACTGGCCGATGTGTACCTGATGTACGCCGAGGCTACCAATGAAATCAACGGACCGCAGGCAGATGCCATCGAGCTGTTGAACAAGATTCGTCGTCGCGGTAATCTCCCCGCCCTCAAAGCAGACAAGACGGCCAACAAGTCGGCCTTCTTTGACGCCATTGAGCAGGAGCGCATCATCGAATTAGTTGGTGAAGGTCACCGGGGCTTTGACCTGCGCCGCTGGCGGGCCATTGAGCGGGTCTGGGGTGCTCCCTACTCCGAAGGGGTATGGCGTATTGATACCCATGGTGCCAATCAGCAGCGGTATTACCAGAATACCGACGAGCGCGTGTATCAGCAAGCCTATATTTTCAGAATACCACCGGGCGAGCGTGACCGCAACCCCAACCTGACTCAAAATACCCCCTGGCTCTGATGTATTACCCTGTTGATTCAGAAAAACAAATTCTATTCAAAATGAAACGATATTTTAAAATCCTTTTTATCCTGACTGCCGTATCGCTGGCTGGCTGGGGCTGTAAAACCGAATTTCCGATCGACGAAGACGGCCTGCTGATCACCGAACGCGCCGAGTGCTTTGTCAGTAATTTCGAACTGCTGGGTCCCGACTTTCAGACCGTCCGGACCAAGAACGCGGTGATTGATACCGTAGTCCAGACCATCAACATCGAGGTGTTTTTTGGCACGGACCTCCGCAACGTGTACCCCCAGTTTTCGCTGGTGACCGACGCCAAGCTGACCCCTAAGATTACCGGAAAAGTAGATTTCTCCGACCTGAATAATCCCAAGGTGTTCAGCGTTATCTCCGGCAACCGGAAGGTGATCAAGCCCTATACCGTGTACATAACCGTTCAGAAACCGTAAACCCCATCAACTATGCAACGTAGCTATTTCAAATCAACGATTTTGCTGCTTTCTCTCCTGGTGGGACTGGCGGCCTGCGAAATCTCCGAGCACCCCACGGTCACTCCCCTGAAAAAGGAGGGTTTTCAGACTGACGTAATCAAGCGGACCCTGGGGCCCAACGTGGCCGGGCTCGACATTGAGTTTGCCTTTGCCATGGCATTGCCCTCGGCTCAGGGCAAGCTGGTATCGGCGCAGGTAGAAGCATCTATTCCCGGTGCCGCCGGTACCTATCTGGAAAGTAAGTCGTACTATACCGACGGGAGTGGCAACGACATCGGCGTCACGGTTGCGCAGCCGTTTCTCAACGAAGGGAAAGTAACGAAGGTAAATTTTTCAGCCGATACCTCGGCCGCTACCCTACGCTATTACTACCAGATTCCAGCCGCGGCCAAGGGGCAGAAAGTATCCTTTGTGTTTACCGCCACCAGCAGCACCGGCGAAACGATCTCCTACAACATGGGCCCCTATGACATCGCTAAGATGGACATGGTGCTCGACCTGGACGTGACGGACGGGGCAAAGTCGTTCATTTCTCTGGAAGATATGAAGGTGTACACTGCCGCCGAAGCTGCGCAGAATCCCGCCAAGATTGATCTGGTGTACCTGTACCGCAGCATTCCGAACATTACGTTCAACCACGCCCTGGTAGCGCCTTCGGCCGATGCCCAGTATCTGCCGGGAGTAACCCTGCCCGCGGGGGTAAACAGAAGCGCCAAGATCAGCAAGGCCTGGAATCTTCGCGATTTCCACCTGGCTCGCCTGCAATTCAGCATCTTTATCGACGATCTTGACTTTGAGCGACTGGATATCTCCAATTCCCCCGACTATGCTCTAAACATGCGTTCGGAAGCAGGAGCCTGGGTAGAAACGGCCGACGGAAAATACCGGGCGTATATTTACATCAATTCGGTCAATAATACGGCCAAAAGCGCCAAAATTAGCATCAAGCGCTATACCATGAAGTAGTAGATTAATTGATCCGAGGGGTTATTCTGATAGTTAAAGTCAGAATAACCCCTTTTTTTATTCCTTTCCCTGTTATGAAAAATCATAGTGTATTCATTTTTTTAGTACTGTTTGCTGTTCAGGCGGTCGCCTGGGGGCAGTCGTTTGTGCATCCGGGTATCAATCAAACGGCCGGTGATCTGGCCTACATGAAGCAGCAGGTACTAGCCGGGCAGCAACCCTACAAGGATGCTTTTGAGCGGCTGAAAGCCAGTACCAGTCTGGAATTTGAAGTAAAAGCTTTCACCCATGTGCAGCGGGGTCCCTACGGGCGGCCCAACATTGGGGGCGATGACCTTTCCAAAGGAGCCAATATGGCGTACAACTGCGCCCTGGTGTGGTATATTACCGGCGATAAAGCCTACGCGGACAAGGCAAATGAGATTATCGCGGCCTGGTCGGATCGGCTCTGGGATTTTGACTACAACGACGCCAAACTCCTGGCCGCCTGGACAGGCCACCTGCTCTGCAACGCCGCCGAGATTTTGCGCCACACACCCGGTTCGGGCTGGCAAAAGGCAGATACCGATCGGTTTACCCATCTGCTCATGACGGTATACTACCCCCTCATGCGGTACTACTTTCCCCAGGCCAATGGCAACTGGGATGGGGCCATTATTCATTCTATTCTGGCCATTGCCGTTTTTACCGACAACCGCCCTCTGTTTCAGCAAGCCATGGATCACCTGCTGCATGGCCCCGTCAACGGCAGTCTTTTCAAGTACATTTACCCCAGCGGGCAATGCCAGGAAAGCCCCCGCGACCAGGCCCATGTGCAGTTGGGACTGGGCGAGTTTGCCGGTGCGGCCCAGATTGCCTACACGCAGGGGGTAGATGTGTTTTCCATGGCCAACAACCGCCTGGCCCTGGGCTATGAGTATACTGCCGGATTTTTGCTGGGCGAAACACCCCACTGCTACGGGGTCATTTCTGAGCGGGCCAAAACGCTCCGCGACGACTACGAGTACGTCTACCGCCACTACTCCGCTGCGGGGGTAGAGCTACCCTTTACCAAAATAGCCGCTGACTCTGTCCGGAGCAAGGCCTCCCGGTCTGTACTGACGTCCATACGGAAGCCTGGCTTCATCAAAAATAGAATGCAGCCAACTCCGCGGGCAAGTACTGTGGGGTACATTGCCGGTGCGAAGGCAGTACCAGAACGTAAGGTACCTGCGGATGCCATTCGGGTAGCGCCGGGTGAGTCTATCCAGCAAGCACTCGACGCGGCGGCAGGCACCGGGCGATGGGTGCTGGCCCTGGCCGGACTGCACACACTTCCGGCCAAACTGTCGATTCCGAGCGGTACTACCCTGGCGGGTGAAGGCCTGCGCACTGTGCTTTTCCTGGACCCCGCAGCCGGGAGAGACGCGATCGTCAATGCCAGCGAGGATATGCACAATGTGACGCTGCGTGATTTTGTGCTGGAAGGAGCCAGTAACCCCGAAACCGGCACTGATCCCAACAGCCGTCGCTCGTTCCGGAGTACCGCCAACCGGGGTGGTATCCTGTTTCTGGGGCCCCGGGAAGGTGCCTTTAAAAAGATTCGTTTCGAGCACCTGACGGTCAGAAACTGCACATACAACGGCGTATTTGTGAGCGGCGCTACGGGTATAGATGTGCTGGCTTGTGACTTTAATGAGAATGGGGGCAGCGTGGTGCCCGGCCCCAAATTGCAGCATAACCTGCTGCTCACGCACTGTGCCGATGTGGTAGTTGAAGGCTCCCGCCTTGCTACCTCGCCCCACGGCAGCGGGCTCGCGCTGGGGCACTGCGCGGAGGTGCGGGTAGCTAACTGCGAAATTGCCCGCAATGCTCACTACGGTATACTCGTGTCGGAGTCCCGGAAGGTGACCATCGAAAAAAATCTGATAGAAGCCAACGACCGGAGTGGCGTGATGATGGAGTACCTCGACGTCGGTTCGGCGAATGTTACGGTAAGGGAAAACAACATTCAGTTCAATAAGGGCTACGGGGTAGAAGCCTACGCCATGCAGCAGGGAAAAGTCCTTGGTAACGTTTACGAAGGAAACTTACAAAGCAGCCAACCCGAAAAAATCAGCAACGAGAAAATTATTTTATTTGACTAAACCCCTGATACTGATGAAACACTTTTTTGCAATTTACTTCACATTGCTCACCCTGTCTGCCTGCTCTCAGGACCTGAAACCGACCGACTATAAAAGCGACAGTAACAGCATTACTCGCCTGATTACGTCCCGAAACGTGCCCCATCCCCGACTTTTACTATTGAAAGGAGAGGAGAAAAATCTTTTAAAGGCGGTTGAGAAGGATCCACAGCTTCGCAAAACCCACGCCGCGATTCTGGCCGAAAGTAACCGATTGATAGCCTTGCCGCCCGTAGAACGGATACAGATTGGCCGACGCTTGCTCGACAAGTCGCGGGAGGCCCTGCGGCGGATATTCCAACTTTCCTACGCCTACCGTACCACCGGCCAGGAAAAATACCTCCGCCGCGCCGAGAAAGAAATGCTGGCGGTGTCGGCCTTTTCTGACTGGAACCCTTCGCACTTTCTGGACGTAGCCGAAATGACCATGGCGGTAGCCATCGGCTACGACTGGCTGTACGATGCCCTGCCCGAATCAACCCGGAAGGCGGTACGCGAAGCCATCGTAAAAAAAGGAATCGACCCCTCATACAATGACAAATACAACTGGTTTTTGAACGCGGAGCACAACTGGAACCAGGTATGCAACGCCGGGATGATCTATGGGGCGCTGGCCATCGCCGAGCACGAGCCAGATCTGGCCGGTCGGGTGATCAGCCGGGCGGTGCAAACCATCCCCAAATCCATGGAGCCCTACGGTCCCGATGGGGGCTACCCCGAAGGCTACGGGTACTGGGGCTACGGTACCAGCTTTAATGTCATGTTTCTGAGTGCTTTGGAGAAAGCCCTGGGCACCGACTACAATTTGAGTGCCATTGATGGCTTTATGGAAACCGCCGGTTTTTATCAACATATGGTTGGCCCAACGGGTATGGTACACAACTGGGGCGATAGCGGCTTGGACGAAGGGGTTAGCCCGGCGCTCTTCTGGTTTGCCAGCAAGCAGAAAGATCCCAGCCTGCTGTGGTTGCAGAAGAAACTCATTGAAAAGCAAAGTGCAGAAAAGCTAGACGGTGACCGATTGCTCCCGGCGCTTCTGGTGTGGGGCGCCGACCAAATGAGTAAGCCGATTGTTCCCCCCAACGAAAAAATATGGGTAGGCCAGGGGCCAAGCCCCGTAGGTATGATGCGCACCTCCTGGCAGGACCCCAACGCCATTTTTGTGGGGTTTAAGGCTGGTTCGGCGTCGGTCAACCACGCCCACATGGATGTAGGCTCGTTTGTGATGGACGCGCAGGGAGAACGCTGGGCCATGGACTTTGGACCACAAAACTACAACTCACTGGAAGAAAGGGGAATAAAGCTGTTTGGTCGCGAGCAGGATGCTGAGCGCTGGGGTATTTTCCGGTACAACAATCTGGTGCATAATACCCTGACCATCGACGGAGAGTACCAGCGGGTAAAAGGCTACGCTAAAATCGATGCCTGGTCAGACGATCCGCAAAACATGAGTTTTATTTCTGACCTGTCGGAGGTTTACGAAGGGCAGGCCGCCTCGGTACGGCGGGGGATAGCGCTGGTAGATCAGCACCACGTGGTGGTTCGCGACGAGGTAGAGGCACCCGATAAGGATATTACCCTACGGTGGACCCTACTGACGCCCGCCAACGTAAAAATTGTGGACGACCGGACGGTGGAGCTTACCCAAAACGGTAAGAAGATGTACGTAGTAGTAGAGTCAACGGCACCGATCGAGCTCAAAACCTGGTCTACCGTACCCACTCACGACTACGATGCCCCCAACCCCGGCACGCAGCTTGTGGGCTTCGAAGCCAGATTGCCGGCTCGTACTTCCCGGGCTTTTAATGTGTACCTGACCCCCGATAAAAAAACAAAAACGGTGGCCCCCCTCAGTCAGTGGAAAGGGAAGGCTTCCCGTTAGCATCTGAGACCGGTACAAGTTTTTCTTAGAGGATTTCTGCACCGCCAGAATCCTCTTTTTTTATTTTAGTACGGTATACTTTGGGGGTTATCTGTTTTTAAAAGAAACAGAATCTGCGCAATTGAGAAAAGAGGCGAATAGCTGCTTAGAATCAGATAAATATAAAAAAAAGCCAGCAAAGTACATCCCAAAACAGCGGTTGACACCTGGGAGCAGGGAAAGTAGATGCATAGTCATACCCCCTTTTGTTAAACGATTCTTGGAATAATTTGTAAAATTTATGTAGGGGTAAAAATCATAGCCTTCCGTCACTAGTAATCATCGGAAGGATGTATGGTGACTCCCTGAAACTGTATCATCAA
>CATMVR010000262.1 GCA_950075905.1 uncultured Persicitalea sp.
TGGCTACAAAGCTCCTGATTCTGTACCCCAGCACTTCCCTGATCTTTTCCTGTTCACTCTCCGGCACATTGACCGCATAGACATCTACGCGTTTGTCCTGCATGACGCCGTCCGGTTTGAGGCGTTTCATCTCCCGAAGAGTAGCTTCCGATATGTGTCCATCGCGGGTGAGGTAAAGGAGCGGCGCGTTGACGGGCATGTGCGTGATACGATGCATGGCCGTAAAGGCGAGCCGCTCGTCCTGAGGACAGAGGATAATGGCACCCACCGCATTGTCTTCACGGGTGGCCGGATAGACCGCTTGGGTCAGCAGGATGGCCTGTTCTTCCGGACTCCTACCCGGCAGCCTGACCGTGTAAGCCGTAAAGTTGGCCTCATTCTGAAGCGGCAGGCTACCTGCGCCGGGCGGCCCTTCGGTGGTCCCACAGGAAGTAAGGAAGAAGAATAAGACGAGCGAATTGACACAGGGGCGAATCATACATTTCCGGGCTTTAGGTGTGAACGGATCATGAGCCAGTTGAGGGGCCAGGCTACCAGAAAGCCTGCAAAAGCAGCCAGCCACAAGACACCGAACCACAGGATATCGTCTTCCTTGGGCATCATAGGCAGGTGATACATCAGGGTCCACCAGGTGGTGGACATCATCCCCAGGCTCACCGCCAGCATACTGATGGCCGTAGTAAGAAAGGCCATCTTTACCAGCTTTTCTTTGGGCATGTCCATCATCATTCGCTTCATGGGGTATTGCACCATGGGCCATACGATCAGCACACTCAGCACATACATCGCAATCATCATGATGGGCATACCGGCACCCAGCCAGAAGAATGGTCCCTCTATCCATTCAGGAAAGAAAATTGGAAATCCAAACCACACAAACACAAATCCTACGGCTATCATAAGCGGCGCGCCGTAGCCAAAGCCCATCGCCGTGGCGGCAGCGCTCTGGATGTTTTGGGGGCGCAGCCAGTGCCACCTTCCCTCCTCATCCCGGTAGGCGGGTCGCCGGTAGGCATTCAGGTACAGGGTGGGGCCCAGAATCGGCAGCAGCAGCGATGACATGGCCCAGGCTATTTTGATGGGCATGTGTACCATGTGCAATGTGTAGGTGCCGTGAATCATGACAAAAAGTGCGGAGGCAATACCCAGCACAATGAGCATGATAGCCAGCGCTTCCATATAGCCCAGGGCCACGGGGCCCATACTGGGGTACTCGGCCTTTTCAACAGAAAAGTCGAGGCGGCTCTGGGCGGCATAACTCACCAGCGGACTCACGACCCAGAAATGTCGAAACGGACCTTCGGATGGAGAAACAAACCAGTCGGCACGCTGAGACCAGGCGTATCGGTCCAGTTCGGCGGGAATCCCCCCCTCATCCGAGGCATACAACAGGGACCCGTTGTTGCTGACGGCATAGGGCAAAGCTGCCAGCCCCAGCAGGGCATCGTGGGGCGTTGTAACCACATAGTGAAAGTAACCGGTATTTCGATAGTGCGTTCGCCCCCAGCCAAACTCCGACTGCTCATCCCGCATCTCTGCCAACTGCACCGCGTGGTCGGCCAGATTTCTGCCTGCCACGCGCTCCGAGCGCTCAAAGTTATCTTCGACACTGGCCGGTATCAGCTTTTCGGGACCCACCAGAAATGCTTTAATACCCCGAAATGGGGCGGCTTCCCCAGCATCTAACTGCCCATTATGGACAAACAAAACCGGAGAACCATAGTAAAAGGCGTAGTAAACAGCGGGAAGTGCCCACTCCAACGCCTCTTTTTCCCCACCAGGCAGTATCAACACGTGTTTGGGTTGATCGCTTACTTTCAAACTTTTCCTTACAAAATCCTCCCAATTCTGTTCGGTAGGGGCTTGCGGGCTGACCTGGGCCTCAGTATAGGGAATGGCTGTTTTGAGATAATCGTGCAGGTCGGCAGCATTCTGAGCCACCAATCGGGTTACATTTTTAGTATGGGCAATCATCCGGCCTTCCATGGCTCCTTTCTCGGTCCAGGGAGCTACTTCCAGGTCTTCTTTCAATAGATTGAGAAGACCAAAACCTATGATAAAAATGATCAGGAACGTTAAAACGGGGTATGTCCATTTCATCTGGATAGCAGTTTTAAGGTAGTACATACGTGAACAGCCACATCACGCCCGCCATCCCGAGGGCCTGGTAAAGAATAGCTAGCCACTTTCGGACCGGCTGATTCTTTTTTACCCTAAGGAAGAGATACAGGCCGACCAGGGCTGTCACTGAAATCACCACGAGGGTGTCCACCTGTCTTTCGGGCTGGTCAGTCAGGATCGCGTACAGAATCAGGAGAAGGAGTCCGGGTATGAAACAGGCCGCATGCAGTAGGATTAACTTCCTCGGCAACTGCATCCCCATGAGGATGTGCGTCAGCAGGAGCGCTCCGACAAGCATGGCAGCAAACAGTAGTATAGCAGCGGCGATATCCATGGTATAGTGGGCTGGCGGTTAGTTTGTCTTACTGACTTTCCAGAGTACTCCGGTATAAGGTTGGGCGTTCATGCCCGTGTCATCGAATTCGACAACGCCAAAGTCTACAATATAAAGTGAGCTGTCCCGGCCCCATTCCAGTTGAATGGGCCGTTCCAGTCCACCCGACTCTTGGACCGAAGCGGGAAGCCTGTTTTTGTTGTAGATCAGGTCCGTTGCCTGTCCCGACGTAAGATTGACCTGCTGTACTCTGAATCCTGGCCAGTTGTACTTCACACCCGCTGGGGCATTTTCCTCAGACGGTACTCCTTCGGGCAGTTTGGGATGGTACTCTTTCCCTTTAAAAAATGGTATGATAACCCCGAACTCCGCTACCAGTATGTCGTTGTCGGGGACTCCGAAGCGGCTGTTGCCAAACACCATCCCCTCGGCTGCGCTATGGACCGGCAGGAGGGCGATGGGTTGCCGGGGTTGTTTTTTACCTTTTAGGAGGCGCTGATGCGTTTCTCTGGTCAGTACAAAGGTCCTGTCTTCTTTTTTTACCCCAAAGCGCTCATCTGTAATGGGAATTCCGCTGTAAAAGTCAGGCCAGCCGTACCACTCGTCCTGTTTGATCTCGTAAACCGGCTCATAGTCGAAGTACAACCCTCGCGGCGGCATGGGGTTCGCGCTGTTCATAGTCGAGATCAACCTGCCATCCGGTGAGAAACGGTATCCAAAGCTGGACCGAAGTCCCCAGGCGATACGCTCAACATTGCTGCCATCGGGATTACAGCGAAAAAAAGCCCCATTACAAATTTTCTCCCCCTTTACCACCTGCCCCGCCCGGGTAGTCTCACCCAGGGAAGCATAGGCACCAGTTTCGGTTGAGTCAGCCTCCACTATTTTTACCTTTTCCGTAGGGACCCAATAGTTCTTCCCGGTCAGCGTTACATCTTCGCCCGGCACTTCACGGGTATTCGGTTTGTTAAATTCGTCAATGACCTTCACCCAGTGCTCTTCTACTACACCCGAATTGCCTTGGGTAGACAGAAAAAAATACATTTTTCCATCGTAAAAAATGGGTTTGGCGTTCAGGAACTCTCCCCACGAAGGTAGACCGTTTATGATGGTTTTGAACTCACCTGTGGCAAGGTCCAGCGTGGAATAGCGCGAACGGTGAGAGATATACAACCTGCCCTCGTGGTAGGTAACACCCGTAACGGGCGGGATCAATCCTTCTTCCATGTCAGAGGAAGAGTCCTTGGCTTTGATGATGTTCAACGGCAGTACTTTGTCGTAGAGTATCCTGGTGGTGCCATCGGGCTCTAGCTGGAGAATACGCGCTTCCGGTGCCCGGCCGGGCATAGTCCCATACGTATGGCCACCGGCCTCGGCAAGATAGGTGTTGCCCTGTTCATCAAAAGTAACATCCACTGGATAGCTTAGGCCGGTGGCGACGGCCCTGATGGTCATGCCGGCCGGAAGGACAATAGCCGCCGGATCTACCTTTCGGCGACTTTCCTGGTGTACTTCGGCCACCGCTTGCTCCTCATCTCCCCGACTCTTGTCAGATCCTGAGCAGGCGGTAATCAGGGCAGCCAGGGCCAGCATAAAGAAACCTGCCCATCCGGGTGGTTGTGAATCTGGTGTCAATTTCATCTCCTATTGGTTTTAAGTAAATACCTGAAAAAACGAGGGTACAACTTCCAATTTTTTGAAGAAAGGAGGTACCCAATCAATTTAACCGATACACTTTTCCCGTGTTGCCGTGGGGGCCCGCTTCATCGGTAGTCAGCAAGTAGGTTTCGCCCTGCCTGTCCTGACCAAATCCCAGCAGGTAGTGCCCCAGTTCGTTATTGGGGCGATTGGAAAACTGTAGCTTTCGGTAGGGCCAGGAGCCTGCATCGCCGGATACCTCCGCAATAAAAACAGCTCCGTCCGGCTGCTCATGATGTTGCGTCCACACGCCGAACAGGTAGTTTCCTTCCAGGTCATCCACCGCGGTACCCCGGTATACGTTTCCTCCCACTACCACAATACCCAATCCTTCCTGAGGGTAGGTCATGCTATTTTTGAATTCAATGACAGGGTCAGTAAAAGCCCGCCCCAGACTGTCCTGCTCCGGACAACCGGCCAGCGAATCCTTGTTATTTGCTGCATTGAAGCACAGGGAGCCTTCTTTGACATTCCAGCCGTAGTTATTACCTTTGGTTATGACATTTATTTCCTCCCGGAGTACCTGGCCGGCGTCGCCGGCAATGACCATGCCGGTCTGTTGATCAATTGAAAAACGGTAAGGGTTCCGGAGGCCATAGGCGTATATTTCCTTCATGCCGTGGTTGGTGTTGGCGAAAGGATTATCGACAGGAATACCGTACGGCTGCCCTCCGTTGACATCAATCCGCAGAATACTGCCCAGCAGGTTTTGTCTGACATCCTGCCCGTTTCCCCCCTCATTGGCCTGGTACCAGTCCGCTGCGTGCCCGGTGCCAATGTCATTCTTGTTGCCTCCATCACCGAGGCTAATGTAAAGGTAGCCATCGGGACCAAACTGTAGCGTCCCGGCATTGTGGTTGTCCTGGGGCTCATCCACGTACAGCAGTACCCTTTCTGAAGTGGGATCGGCCTGGCTTTGGTCAGTACCGGCGGCTCTGTACTCGGCTATGACGCTGGTATGGTTGAAGTTGTAGGGAGCCTCGGGCCGCAGGGGGGCACTGTAGTAGACGAAAAACCGTCCGTTATTCTTAAAGTCAGGATGGAAAGCGAGGCCAAGCAGCCCACGCTCTTCGTGTTCCTGCTTGAGTTCGACAATTTTGCTTTTCAGATCCAGGAAAGGGTCAGGTAACAGCTGCCCATTCTGTACCATCCGTATAACGCCTACCTGATCGACAATAAACAACCGCGAATCACTGGCCGGCTGGGTTAAAAATACGGGGGACACCAGGTCGGACGCGACCAGCACTGCTTCTGCCGAATCCACCTTTTGAGCTGGATTGGAGGTGCAGGCCATTAGTTGGAACAACAGCAAGTGTAGCGTTATAAAAGGAACTAGTTTCATGATACTTCGATTTTGTGTGGATGCAGGGGGTATCCTATGGGTGAAACTTGAATGATAAAGCCCTTTCCCCCTGTTTCAATCGATATTTAACAGCTACTTAACCTGACTTCCAGTGTAAGTCAAAGCCGGACTTGCAATTCGTATTCATGTGTCTTATGATACAAATCAAGTACAATTCTATACACAATATGGCTACCTGGTGGAAATTCCTGGTTGTCGGTGATCTGGGATCTGGAATTTTCCATCAGCGGCTCTTCGGCCTGACCGTCGACAGTTCTGAACAAAGTGATTCTGCCAAGGCAGTCCCGCTGGAAAGAAATTTTGCGCCCTTCACCGGTCAGCTCCAAATAGGGGAGTCCACTCGGATGGGATGTATTGATTTCAGTCATTGGTACTTCCTATTTTTTCGTTACAGGTTAGTTCTTCCCAATAGACTTGCGCGCTTAACTACCTGGATTCGAGCCCTGTCCGGCTCAGTAGGTTTATTACCAGCTGCGGATCAAGGCCTCTCTCCTATATACGCAGTAGGAGGTTAACTGGCTTGCCTGTGTCCCTGTACCACTTGGGAATCTGGCGCTGCTGGCCCAAAGCTTTGGATCAAGCTAACAAAAACGTGCAAGTCCCTGTTTGGGACATAGCAATTAAGCCTACTGTGTAAATTGGGGTACACTTACCACAACCTGTTGAAACTAGTAAGCAGGAATAATATTTTGCTAAATTGGCAAAATGCCTAATTTTATGATAACTAACGCCATGCAGGCATAGGGTGAGCATCAGTGGAGTAGGCCAATGTCTGGTTTACATCCCATCAACAGTGAAGAACCCTATGAACCATTCTGGATTGACGAAAGTGTTACCCTGAACAGCACCTCCACTTGGGGAGCTGATCAGGGTATGAGAAATGAATTCCATCCCATGTACCTGCACGACACCTTTTTTAGATTATAGGTTGTGTGGTTGGTCGGCGTAAATTGGTAGCGCACGAGAAAGGCCGGCAGGATACGGTAATGGTGATGCCCCAAGAAACCGTCCGGGTCCTAGTGGGTTTTAGGCAACCCGTATAGTTTGTTTTCATTGCCAAACCCCGAACGTCAGGACAATGGCAAGATGCTGAACTTTGGAGTAAAAATTGCATGTACAACCGCTTATCAAACAATGGCCACCTGCCACCTTCCATGCGTCAAACAAAGTGCCTACTATTCGTTTTGGCCATTTTTATTTTTGGCAGTCGGAGTACCCATGCCCAAAACGCCCTCTTCGAACAGACAGGAATGCAACCCTCCCTGGCCACCGGCCCGGACGGAGCACTGCACCTGGTTTTTGGAACAGGGAATGCCATCTACTATGCCTATTCTGCAGATGATGGCGCAAATTTCTCGGTACCTGAACTGGTTGACAGCCTGACTGGCCTGCACCTGGGAGCATCGCGGGGCCCCCGGATTGCCGCCTCCCGGCGCTCCGTCGTGATTACGGCCATTGA
>CATMVR010000263.1 GCA_950075905.1 uncultured Persicitalea sp.
GCGTCTGCTTCTGGTACGTTCGCAACTAGAGCAACCCATCAACGAACAGGCTGGCTTCGTTGATCCCAAGCGGCAAAGGCAACTAGTCAAGAATTGCAAGGCTTCGCTGGAAGCCATCAACTCAGACCTTAGGAGCGTCAATCGGCAGATCGAGCAACTGATCCAAAGCGACGAGCAGCTCAACGAGCTATTTTCCCTCATAACTTCCATAACCGGTGTAGGCGTGGCAACAGCAACAGAGGTAATCCTGGCAACCGACGAGTTCAAGGCCATCTCTGATCCCAAAAAGCTAGCCTGCCATGCGGGAGTGGCTCCCTTCGAGCACCGGTCGGGAACTAGTGTCCGAGGCAGGACCAGAGTCAGCCGACACGCCCGAAAGCGCCTGAAATCCCTATTGCACATGGCCGCTATGTCCGCCATTCGAGCCGAGGGAGATCTACGGGCATACTATCTTCGAAAGGTCGCAGAAGGCAAGAACAGAATGCTCATCCTCAACGCTGTTCGCAATAAACTTGTCCACCGAATATGTGCTGTCGTGCGCCGACGGGAAAAATATGAAAAAAATTATACGCCATCACTTGTTTAAACCATAGAAATCGGCCCGGCGCAAAGACGCGAGGGCGCTAAGAGTAATAGATGAACTAGTTAGGTCCTAGCGTCTTTGCGGTTCAAATATGTACCCAAAAAATCACAAACAAAATGAATATCAAATCATTACTTGCCACTATACTGACCTTCCTAACCCTGGCCGCCCAAGCTCAGAAACCCAACATCATAGTTATCATGGCCGACGACCTGGGTTACAGCGACATAGGCTGCTACGGTTCCGAAATACTGACGCCCAACCTGGACGCGCTGGCGGCTTCGGGTGCCAAGTTTACCCAGTTTTACAACGCCGCCCGCTGCTGCCCCAGCCGGGCCTCCCTGCTCACGGGCGTGTACCCACATCAGGCGGGTATGGGCAAAATGGTAGTGACCTCCGCTATCAAAAACCGCGACCCTGAAACCCCCTACCAGGGCTGGCTCAGCCGCAACACCGTGCCGGTAGCGGAGGCACTTAAAAACGCCGGCTACCAGACCTACATGTCGGGCAAATGGCATGTGGGCGAGGAGCGCCCCGACTGGCCCCTGCAACGCGGCTTCGACAAGTACTTTGGCCTCATCAGCGGGGCTACCAGCTACTACCGCCTGCTACCGGGCCGCCTGATTCTGGAAGGCAACGAGCCCTACGAGATTCCCGAAGGCTTTTACTTTACGGATGCCATTTCCAAAAAGGCCGTTGACTACATCGATGCCGCATCGGGTAATCCTTTCTTTATGTACGTAGCCTACACCGCTCCTCACTGGCCGCTGCACGCGCCCGAAGAGGAAATGGCTAAGTACCGGGGCAAGTATATGAAAGGCTGGGACAAGATACGGCAGGAACGCCACGCCCGGCAGCAAAAAATGGGCCTGCTGCCCCGCTCGCAGGCATTATCACCGCGTGACCCGGACATCCGGGCCTGGGAGGATGCTCCCGATAAAAAGGAGTGGGATCAGAAAATGACGGCCTACGCCGCCATGATCACGCGCATGGATAAGGGCATCGGGCAGATCGTGGCTAAGCTCAAAGCCACCGGTCAGCTGGACAATACGCTGATTATGTTCCTATCGGACAATGGCGCCTGCGCCGAAGAATTGGGCGGGCGGGCCAAACGCGATCTGGGCGAAGAAGCCTACGAGCGCTCGCTCGTTACCCAGCCGGGCGACAAGGGCTCCTACGTAGCCTACGGAAAAGAGTGGGCCAACCTGGGCAATGTACCCTTCCGGCTGTACAAAAGCTACACGCACGAGGGAGGAGTTTCGAGTCCGATGATTGTGCACTACCCCAGGATGATCAAAAAAGGCTTTCAGACCGATCAGGTAGGGCACATCATGGATATCATGCCTACCTGTCTGGAACTGGCCGGGGCAACCTACCCTACCAATTACGACGGTCGTGCCATCAAGCCCGTGGAAGGCAAAAGCCTGCTACCTATTCTGCAAGGCAAAACCCGCACGCCGCATGATTTCATTGCCTGGGAACACTTCAACAGCCGGGCCATCCGGCAAGGAAACTGGAAACTGGTGTGGTCGAAAGATGATAAAAAGTGGGAGCTTTACGATATTTCGAAAGACCGCGCGGAATTGAATGATCTATCTGCCACCATGCCCGCCAAAGTAAAAGAATTGCTCTCAAAGTACGACGGCTGGGCCAACCGCGTGGGGGTAGGTGAGTAGATAGCAGAGTTGTTTCTATTTTATCAATAGTAACAAAATAACCGCGAAGTCGCGAAGACGCAAGGACTATTGTTGGTTCTTACTCTTTGCGTCTTCGCGACTTCGCGGTTAAAATTTAAAAAGAATCTGGTACATAAAACCTCTATGAAAGTACTCCTACCCTTGCTTGCTAAAACCCTGCTTTGCCTGACATTACTTTTCGCTCTTACCAGCTGTAAAGAGAAACAGGACACCAAACGCCCCAACGTAATCGTTATCCTCACCGACGATCAGCGCTGGGATGCCCTGAGTTTTGCGGGAAACCCGCACCTGAAAACGCCGAATATTGACAAGCTGGCGGAGGAAGGTGTTTTCTTCAAGAACTACTTTTGTACTACTTCGCTGTGCTCACCCAGCCGGGCGTCCATCCTGAGCGGGCAGTACGCCCACGCGCACGGAGTGGTCAATAACTTCACGGAGTACCCCGTGGATTTGCCTAGTTTCCCGAGGGTATTGCAGGAGGCCGGCTACGAAACGGCCTACATCGGCAAGTGGCACATGGGCGAAGACAACGACAAGCCCCGGCCGGGTTTCGACCATTTCGTGACCCACAAAGGGCAGGGCAAATACTTTGATACGGAGTTCAACATCAACGGCGAGGGCAGTAAGGTTGTCAAAGGCTACTACACCCATGTCGTTACCAAAATGGCGGATGAGTGGCTGAGGAAAGACCGAAAGAAACCTTTCATGCTCATTCTGGGCCACAAGGCTCCCCATAGCTTCTATACGCCCGAACCCAAGTACGCCAATGCCTTCAACGGAGTGAAGATCCCCTACCCGGCCAGCGCCTTTGACCTCGATGACAAACCCGACTGGATCAAGCAGCGACTAGCCACCTGGCACGGCATCTACGGCCCGCTGTTCGACTGGCGTAAGAAATTTCCTGACTCATCCCCCGAAGCCGTCAAGGATTTTGAAGCCATGATTCAGGCCTACTGGGGTACCATTCTTTCCGTCGACGACAGCGTGGGTGAGCTATACAAAACCCTGAAAGAATCCGGCGAGCTGGATAATACCATCTTTATCTTTACCTCTGACAACGGCCTGCTCAACGGCGAGCATGGCATGGTCGACAAGCGCACCATGCACGACCCCAGCATCCACATTCCGCTGGTGGTGCGGTATCCGGGCCTGACTCCTACCAACAAACCCGTAGTGGTAAACAAGCAGGTACTCACGCTGGATATCGCCCCGACGATTCTGGAATTGTGCGGCGCCCCGGCCCTGAAAAACATCCACGGACAGTCGTTCAAGCGGCTGGCGCAGGGCGATACCAGCAACTGGCGCACGGCCTGGTTTTATGAGTACAACTACGAGAAGCAGTTTCCGTATACGCCCAACGTGCGCGGCGTTCGCACCGACGACTGGAAGTACATCCACTACCCCACCGGTGATGGCTCGCCCGACCAGCACCTATCCGAACTTTATCATCTGGCCAGCGACCCCGGCGAAGACCGCAACCTGATCAACGATCCGACCCACGCCGCCAAACGCAAAGAACTGCAAGCCCAACTGGCCCAGCTCCTCAAAAAAGCCGGGGCCGATCCGGATAAAATGCCGCTGGACGAGGGGATCAAGACGGAACTGCCGGAGCAGTCGATTCGGTGAAACACGTAAATTCCTGACAAAGGCTGGATAATCTAGTAGGATGGACAATACACCTCTCTTTGCAAGGATAAAGTTAAATGCTACCATAATTTAGATTAAAAATGCCCGGAGAAATGGCTATATTTCCTGATCGAAATACCTAGCCTGAAAAAGCTTATATGTCCTCATCCAGTGAAATGACCCGTAAAGCACTCCTGGCACTCAGTGCGCTCCGGGACACCAGCCAATTGATTGAAGAGATAAAAAACAAAGCTACTACGGGAACGATCTCAGAGAAGTTGCCTGCCGAAACACCCATTACTGCCGAAGGTACCCGGAAGCGTCTCGAATTTTTGCAACAGAAAACAAATCACCAATTCCATTTTCTCACTGGGAATAGCCATTTTTCAGATACAACACTTCTGCATGGAAATATTGAGAATTACATCGGAATGACCCTCGTTCCGACCGGAATTATCGGCCCCCTGAAAGTGCTGGGAACAGCCGCCAATGGTGAATTTTACATTCCATTAGCAACCAGTGAGGGCACCTTGCTCGCCTCTTACCACCGGGGCAGCCGGGCTTGTTACATGGCCGGGGGCATTACCTCCCTATGTTTGATTGAAGGAGTACAGCGCTCTCCGCTGTTTAAGTTTAAAAATATTGGCGAACTTGGCGTTTTCCTGATCTGGATTTTAGATAAAATTGAAGACTTCAGGCAGATCACACGCAACACGAGCCGCTACGCAGTATTGACCGATGTAAAATCCAACATAGAAGGGAATCAGCTGATTCTTACATTTGACTTTCAGACCGGCGATGCCGCCGGCCAAAACATGGTTACCATCTGTACCGAAGCCATCTGTCGCTACATTGAGAGCCATGCTCCCATTCAGCCGGAATGCTGGTTTATCGAAGGAAATTATTCCGGCGACAAAAAAGCCACAGCTCAGTCCTTCCGAACAGTGCGCGGAAAAAAAGTAACTGCCGAAATCACGCTCAACGCACAGGTAGTCAAAGAAGTATTGAAAACTACCCCCGCTGCTATGGAGCAATACTGGAGGTCTTCCACGATCGGAACGATCCAGAGCGGTTCTATCGGAGCACAAGGGCACTATGCCAATGGGCTGGCAGCTCTGTTTATTGCTACCGGTCAGGACGTTGCCTGCGTTTCAGAAGCAGCGGTAGGCATTACCCGTATGGAACTCACCCCCGATGGCCACCTCTATGCAGCCGTGACCTTACCTAACCTGATCGTGGGAACCGTAGGGGGAGGTACGTCGCTCCCCACGCAACGCGAATGCCTGGAACTCATGGATTGCTATGGCGCTGGTAACGCCCGTAAATTTGCCGAACTATGCGGGGCGTTAGTATTGGCGGGCGAACTTTCCATTGCCGCGGCACTGGCAGCTGGCCAATTTGCCCAGGCTCACCAAAAGTTTGGTCGGAAGTCATGATCGTCAGCCGTTCTCAAAATCAATTTAGCCAGCACAGAGAGAATAGCGCCTCCCTACTTTGGAGATTTTTTCTATACCAAAAAGAGCGTTTCCCCCTGCTTGGACATGGCCTGCTGGTAGCAGCATTTAGTTTTTCGGCAGTTTCCTATTCCCGGATCTGCCGGGGCGCAACTGGCTTTATTGACTGGCCCACCTTTTCAGTGGGTATTTTTACAACGATATCACTCTTTTTTCTGGTTCGGGTATTTGATGAATTCAAAGACGCAGAAGAGGATGCCCGCTACCGACCCGAACTACCCGTACCGAGAGGACTGGTATCGCTACGGGAACTGGCCGTTGCCGGAACTGTTCTATCCGTGCTCCTCATGGGATTAAATCTTTATTTTTTTCCGAAAATGCTCTCAATTCTGGGGATAATCATGGGATACCTCCTGTTTATGGGTAAAGAATTTTTCGTTGCCCGCTGGCTGAAATCACACCAATTTTGGTATGTCACCTCCCATATGTTTATCATTCCTTTTATTGATGTATACGCCAGCGGACTTGACTGGTTACTGGCCGGTGTCTCACCGCCTACTGGCTTGCTATTTTTTTTCGCGGTTAGCTACATGAATGGCATTGTACTCGAAATTGGACGAAAAATAAGGGTCCCAGCAGCAGAAACGGCCGGTGTGCTTACTTACTCGGCTATGCTCGGTACCAACCGGGCTACCGGACTTTGGATCGTTCTATTATTCCTCACCCTGGTTTTCAGTATGACTGCCGCACTTGCTGCGGGTTACGAACGTGTAGAATTAACCGTACTGGCAGCGCTATTTGTCCTGTGCACAGCACCCGCTTTTCTGTTTTTAACGTACAAGAGAAAGACGTATGCCAAAATGATTGAGTACGCTTCGGCTATATGGACAGTCGGAATGTACCTAACACTGGGAGGAGGACCCATGCTTGCCAAACTCTTTATGGAATGAAATTGATAAAGGATAGCGATGCTGCTGGTAGTGATACAATAGGGCGAAAGGCGCATACTCTTTTTCGTCTGAAAAAGCTCGGACTTCCCGTCCCCGACTTCGTAGTCATTCCAGTAGAGACAATTCAAACTCTACTGACGGAGATTCTACCAGACAGCTACCAACCCCAGGAGAGTGTAAACAAAATTACATTTCCTGATACATTTTTCTCTCAACTTCTGGCAGCCCTGCCTGCTGCTCAATTCTTTGCCGTGCGTTCTTCGTCTCTGGAAGAAGACGGCACCGACTTTTCATTTGCGGGGCAATTTGAAAGCCACCTGTTTGTCTCTCCCGAAAACCTGGCGGGGAAGATCTTGTCAGTATGGAATTCGGCCTGTTCCCAGCGGGTCACCGAATACCGGCGTCATCTTGGGCTAAATCCGTCCGGTGGCATTGCCATTATTGTTCAGGAAATGATTGTTTCGGAAGTGTCAGGAGTAGCTTTTGGGGTCAACCCCCTGAATGGGCATCTGGATGAAAAAGTGATCAATGCCGTATATGGCTTGGGCGAGGGGCTGGTATCAGGCGCTTTGAATGCAGACGAGTACGTGATAAAGAACGGTCAGATTGACACCCGTCTGGCTTTAAAAACACAACAGCTGCTTCCGGTTCA
>CATMVR010000264.1 GCA_950075905.1 uncultured Persicitalea sp.
GGGAGCGATGCGTACAGAATTGTCCATGGGCTTGAAAATGAAAAGAAAAAGCGTAAAGGTTAGGGGTCAAAGATACAATGCTTGTCTAAGAGTTGCGGGAACGACGCGGGACAACTCACTGAATTTTGCGTATATTTAGTATTTTATTTCGTACAATTGTTTTTTTGTTTGTTGAAAAACAGGCAGTTGATTTGAATGGAGAGATTCCGAGGTATGCGTATCAGTGTTATAATACCAACGTACAACGAAGAGGAAAATATCGGCAGGCTTATTGACGAGCTGCAACGCTACGGAGGAGAGCAGTTGGCCGAGGTGATTGTGGTTGATGCGCCCAGTCAGGATCAGACGGCCCGCCTGGCTCGCGAAGCCGGTGCCCGCGTGCTGGTTTCTGACCGGCCCGGCCGCGCCTGCCAGATGAACGCCGGAGCCCGCATCGCTACGGGAGATATTTTATACTTTGTGCACGCCGATGTGCGCATTCATCCCGACTACGCCGCTGATATCCGGCAGGCTTTGTTGGAGGGCTATACCCTGGGCTGCTATTTGTACCGGTTCGATTCCCCCCGTCGTATTCTCAAAATTAACGAGTACTTTCAGCGCCTCGACCGCATCTGGTGCCGGGGAGGCGATCAGACTCTTTTTATCCCAAAAGTCGCTTTTGAGGCCCTGGGGGGCTACCGTGAGGACCACCGGGTAATGGAGGACTACGAGTTCATCATAAGGGCGAGGCAACGGTATCGCTTCAAGATCATACCCAAGAGCATCGTAGTATCAGCGCGCAAGTACGAGCACAATTCCTACCTGCGGGTCAATATAGCCAACGCGGTGGTGATGTGGATGTATTTCCGGGGCATGCCGCAGCAAAAGCTGATCGACACCTACAAGTCAATTATCAAAACAGAAAAATACGGCGTAGAAGCCACCAACCAAGCCGACATGAAGTACTAAGGATGTCGTTTTTTATCACATATTTTCAACTAAACTCAAACAAGTATTCTATTCCATGAGCAACCCTCTTATTTCTGGAATTCAACAGGTAGGCGTTGGTGTTACGGATGTTTCTCAGGCCTGGCAGTGGTACCGACGGGTGATGGGCTTTGATGTGCCGGTGTTTGACGACTACGCCGAGGCCAAGTTGATGATCAACTACACGGGAGGGGAGGTGCAGAGCCGCCACGCCCTGATGGCCCTGAACATGGCCGGTGGCGGCGGGCTCGAAATCTGGCAGTTTACCAACCGTACCCCCCAGGCCTGTGCCTTCCCGCCCGAGCCGGGGGATTTGGGCATTTACGCGATTCGCTTCAAGGCCCCCGAAATAAAGGAGGCCTACACCTGGATGCAGAAGGCCCATGCGCAGGTAGGGCCCCTGCGCGAGTTTCCGGACGGACCGGGCTTTTGGGGGGTAGATCCCTACGGAAATGCCTTCCAGATTACCGAAGACGCGTCCTGGTTTGGCCAGACCGACAAGCCCGTCGGGGGAGTAGCCGGGGTGGTCATTGGCGTGACCGATATTGATAAAGCACTAACTTTTTATAAAAATCTGCTGGACCCCTGCGAAGTGGTATACGATAAGACGCAGGTATTTGAGGATATCCCTACCTCCGTGCCCAATCAGCGGTTTCGGCGGGCGGTGGTGCGCAAGAAAGCCACTCCCCACGGGGCGTTCAGCCGTTTGCTCGG
Organism: uncultured Persicitalea sp.; assembly: GCA_950075905.1. Classification (GTDB taxonomy): domain Bacteria; phylum Bacteroidota; class Bacteroidia; order Cytophagales; family Spirosomataceae; genus CATMVR01. The sequence continues at coordinate 1,681 of CATMVR010000264.1, forward strand.
TGGCGTGCAGGTAGAGCTGCTTCAGGCCCTGGACCGGGAGCCCAATAAGCTGTTTGCCGATCGCTACTGGGGCGACTGTGGGTTTATCCACGTCTGCTTTGATACGCTGGATATGGAAGCTCTCAAAACCAAACTCACCGGCAAAGGGTATCCCTTTACCGTCGATAGTGGAGGCTCGTTTGGCATGGAGTCGGCCGCGGGGCGGTTTGCCTACGTGGAAGACCCCGACGGTACGCTCATTGAACTGGTGGAGACGCACAAGTTGCCCATTCTAAAAAAAATTGGCTGGTACCTCAACTTACAAAAGCGTAAGCACCAGCGCCCCCTGCCCAACTGGATGCTCCGCATGATGAGCCTCAGCCGGGTAAAAGATTGAGAAGCAGCTACCCCCGGTAGCGGTTGCCCAGCCAGCCTGCGAGCGGAAACCCAACAAATACAGCCAAACCAGCCAGCGCATTGGTGAAACCCCCAATGATCAGGGCCAATAGCCCGATAAGTACCGGATAGGTGTACATCAGCAGCCCGAACAGGACGGAGTCGTAAAAGACGGTTCCCTTGGTTCGGGCTGCTGTCTTTTGGGCGTAGAAGCGGTATATGGGGCGGTTGATGCCCCGACCGATCTGCCCCAGCAGGTTCAGCAGCGCGTTTGTTTTGGGCGGTGGGCAGGCAGCAAAGTAAGCGTTGCGCTGCGCCTCAGTATCATGATCGCTGGCCTCCCGGGGTATTTCCAGCAGGGTTTGCCCCATGCGCTCGGTGAGCAGGGCGTTGAACTCCCGCAGCCATTTCTCGTACTCCGAGGCATTCGTTTTTATCTCGCTGGCTCGGATAGGTTCCCCAAAGTGCAGAATCACCCGCTTATCGGCCCCCCGAAAATGCTCGTAGTTGACCCCCGTAGGCACCACGGTCAGGTTTTGTAGCTGGGGGTCGCTACCGTACCAGGCCTGATAGGCCATGCGGGCCGTACCCTTGCCCAGCGGGCGCAGCCGCCACTCGTTGACACAAATCCCCTCCGAAAAAATAACCACCAGGCCGTTGTTTCTCAAAATAGAGAAACACTCCTGCATGGTACTGTCGATCTGCCTGACGTTTTCGCGCCCCTCGGAGCCCCGAAATACGGGAATAAGTTTGATGCGCCGTAGCCATTTGGCCACCGCCGCCTTACGAAATACATCGCCGCGCGTGAGGGTATGGATGGGCTGTGAAAGTACGGAGCCGATCACGACAGCGTCGAAAAATGAGCCGGAGTGGCTGGAAGCCAGCAGCACGGGCGTTTGGTTGGGAACGATACTTTTATTGAGTATGCAAAGTCGGCGCAGAAAAAGTGGAAGGGCCAGCCGAACCAGAAAACGGGAATAATAATAAAACAAGCGAAAATGAGTTTAAATCTGAAACATTAAAACCAAACTAGTGTTTTTTTACGTATGTTTAAAAGGGTTTTTCATTAAAATCCGCCCCCCCTATTTTTTTACAAACCTAAGAACCCCTTTTGTATGGAAACGTATTATGACCCCAAAGACCTCAAAAAATTTGGTAAAATAGGTGAGTTTCAGAAGCCCCTGGCGGATAAATTCTTTGCTTACTACGGAGAGGTATTCGCCGAAGGCGCGCTCACCGCCCGCGAAAAGTCGCTGATTGCCCTGGCGGTGGCCCATACGGTACAATGCCCTTACTGCATCGACGCCTACTCGGTAGATACCCTTGAAAAGGGATGCACGGAGGAGGAAATGATGGAGGCTATCCACGTGGCGGCGGCCATTCGGGGCGGAGCCTCGCTGGTACACGGGGTGCAGATGATGAATAAAGTGAAAGAATTATCTATGTAAGCCCCGGTTACTGACCCGGCACTTAACCTAACTAAAATTATACATAACAACCTATTTACTTAATGAAAAGCTTACACGCCCTACATCACAAATTATCCGATACCGATACTCAGATTGAAATTCTCGAACAAGGCGTTGAGCAGAAATTGGGACTTCCACTTTTTCAGAAAAAGATGGACGATGCCGGTCTGTTTCCCCTGAAACCGACTAGCCTCGATATATTTCAGGTCAATCTGGGCAAGATGTGCAATCAGGTATGTAAGCACTGCCACGTAGATGCCGGCCCCGACCGCAAGGAAATCATGACCCGCGAAACCATGGAGGAATGCCTGCGGGCATTAGCTGTATCGGACATGAATACCGTGGATATGACCGGCGGGGCACCCGAGATGAACCCCCATTTTCGGTGGTTTGTGGAGGAGTGCCGCGCGTTGGGCAAGCACGTCATAGTACGCTGTAACCTGACGATCATCGTGGCCAATCCCAAGTACCACGACCTGCCCGAATTTTACCGCAAGCATAACGTAGAGGTAGTGAGTTCACTGCCATTTTACAATGCCGATAAAACCGATCGGCAACGGGGTACGGGTGTTTTCAAAGATTCTGTTCGGGCCCTGAAGATGTTGAATGAAGTAGGCTATGGTCAGGAAGGGACCGGCCTGATGCTCAACCTGGTGTACAACCCTTCCGGAGCTTTTCTGCCCGCCAGTCAGGAAAGCCTGAAGCGGCAGTTTAAGCGGGCGTTGAAAAATGAGTTCGATATTGAATTCAACGACCTTTATGCCATTACCAATATTCCCATCAGCCGCTACCTCGACTACCTGATTTCGTCGGGGAACTTCGAGGGCTACATGGAAAAGCTCGTGAATTCCTTCAATCCCGTGGCTGCGCAGGGCGTCATGTGCCGCAATACGCTGTCGGTGAGCTGGGATGGCTACCTGTTCGACTGTGATTTCAACCAGATGCTCGAACTTCCTGTGGCGTCTCCCGCGCACCAGCATATCCGCGATTTTGACGCTCAGGCGCTCATGGAGCGGGAAATTGTACTCAACCAGCACTGCTATGGCTGTACTGCCGGGGCGGGGTCAAGCTGTGGCGGGGCTACTGCCTGATGCCTAAGCTGCTAATGTCCTGAAAGTAGAAATACCTGATGGCTAGGTTTCCAGGGAGTTCAAATGCCAGGCTTTGAAATGAGTTTTTTTAAAAAGGTCGAAGGTTCTTTGCGAGAAGAGTCTTCGACCTTCTTATTTTCAGTATAAGGGGCTGCTTCTCTTATTTGGTCCCTGAAAGCTCCTTTCTGAGAATCTCCCCCAACTCGTCGAGCCGGGCAGATGCCGCCCGGGTAGTACCATAAAAGGCCTCCATGATTGTCTCACTTTTTGGAGCCTGCGGGTTGACCGGATACAGCGTTGAGATGAGCAACTCGTCGTAGGCAGAGTCGCTACCCGACCCGATACGAAACCGGTACTGAATGCAGGTAATCACCAGTTCCGCTTTGCCATCTTCTACCCCCATGTGCAGGTAGTAGGTAGCATCCACCGAAGTTTTGATACCATTATTTTCCGAAGCATGTACCTCCTTAAAGGTACCCGCTCCCCCGAGCAGTATTACCGGCCCGGCGGCTTTCTCATCCAGGCTCTGGTACTGATGGGTGAGGTAGTACACCTTGGCTCGTTTGTAAATATCCAGCCTGGAAATACCCGCCATAGTTACCGTCTTTCTGTATTGTAGAAAACCTTCCTTGCTGGTCTGCCACACCTTTTGTATTTCGGAAAGCTTCTCTTCTGCGGTCTGACTATAAGCAGTGTGGGTACCCAGGAGTAGCAAAGCAATATATAGTGCCATTTTTTGAGTCATGGGGAGTAGGCGTTCGATCCGTTGAAAGTTACTAAAGTAAGCAATGCAGGGCACTAAAAGTTTTTTGAACTTATCAACGTATAGACATGGCATAAGTTTATATACGTAGCAATCAAATCATCAACTGCTTACTACTATGGAAGAGGAAAAAAATCAATCAGGAGTTATTCCTGAGCATTATACCGGAAAAGTTATTGATACAGAGAGTTTTGTGGAGTTTAACAGTACCGAAGAGGCCAAAGCTTTTTTTAGAGTGGTGAAACAAAGGCTCCTCAACGTGAATGCATGGCATGAGCTGGCGGGTGCGGCAACCGCTGAATTTCAGGTAGTGGATCGGAGTGCCAGGGAAGTAGACAGGCTGGTGCAAAAAGGAGATTATTTCAAGATCGATGTACCGGGCCCCGGCCCGGTGGCCGGCGAAGGCTACGATTGGGTGAAGGTTGAAGAAATAAACGAGGTTTCGGAGCAAGACATGGAAAGTGTGGGGATACGGGTAAGGCCCAGTCCCAGTCCTCAAAACACGGAAGAGGATATTGCCCATTTCTATTCCGAAGAATCGACCAGTAATTTCACCGTAACCCGGGAGGGCAGCAGAATCACCGCCGGGATTTATGATAGGAATACAAAGCCAAACGACGAAGGAGGGAATCTGGTGGATAAGGCGCGGGATCTGCTCGTGGGGCTGGGAGCCGTCAACGGCTTCTCGAAATATCAGTGGAAGCAGCTCGCTGACGGCTTGCTGGGAAAGTAGTTGCTGTTGCGAAGATACAAAATTAAGGGAGCGGGCCAGTCGGGACAACAAGGTGTGATTCAGGTACCACACCTTGTTTTTTGTCAACGCTATTTCATTCGTAGCGATCAGAGTCAGTAAAACAGAGCCATTTTCATCTTCCTGAATACGGGTAGGGCTGCGTACTTTTTGCATTTTCCTGCCAACAACACAACACGGAAGGTGGCCAGGCCGACCAGCTGACACCGAACCACCAGCAATCCTCTACATGAAAACGTTTTTACTAGCGCTCTCCTCTTTACTGATCCTGATCGGGGTAACCTTTGGACAGAACTCCCTACCACTTCCCAGCCCGGCGCAGCTCACCTGGCAAAATGCCGAACTCGTGGCCGTATTCCACTATGATCTGCATGTGTTTGACGGGAAGGCGTACAACCAGGCCCAAAACCGGATTACCCCCGTACCTGACTATAACATCTTCAATCCGGTAGCCCTGGACACCGATCAGTGGGTAAGGGCGGCCAAACAGATGGGGGCAAAAATCGCAATCCTGACCGCTACCCACGAAACCGGCTTTGCCCTCTACCAAAGCGATGTAAACCCCTATTCCCTGAAAGCCCTAACCTGGAAGGGTGGAAACGGCGATATTGTGCGGGACTTTGTCAATTCCTGCCGCAAGTACGGTATCAAACCGGGTATCTACATCGGTATCCGCTGGAACGCATTCTATGGCATTCATGACTTTAAGGTGCAGGGCGACGGGGCGTTTGCGGCCAACCGACAGGCCCACTACAACCGCCTCTGCGAAGGCATGGTAGAGGAGCTTTGCTCCCGCTACGGAGATCTGGCCATCGTGTG
>CATMVR010000265.1 GCA_950075905.1 uncultured Persicitalea sp.
GATCATTCAGAAGCACCGGCACCTCATCCCGGCCACTATGGTACCGATGGCGGATGCCATGATCCGGCACGACTGGCTCTACCATTATAAAGATATTGCCGGTATCAAACGTTCGTTCGATGGCCTGGGCAACCGGTTTGCCTTCATGAGGGGTATCAGGGGCGCGGAGATAGAGTTGCAGAATAATTACCCGATTTACGAAGCGGCATTTCTTTCATTTTATCCCGCTTTAAAAGAAGCTTCCGCTGTATTTTTGCAAAAGAACAATCATCTTTACGACTAACACATGGCCCTAACTCCCGAAGCCGCCCTGAAAGAAATACGCGCTAAACAAATCAAACCCGTGTACTTTATTTATGGTGACGAACCCTATTACATTGACCTCCTGGCCGACGAACTGGAGGCCAAAGTGGTACCGGAGGCAGAAAAAGGCTTCAATCAGTTTGTGATTTACGGAAAAGACTCTGACCTCCCTACCGTGCTCAGCTACGCCAAACGGTACCCCTTTATGTCGGAGCGGCAGCTGGTGCTGGTCAAGGAAGCCCACAAACTGGGTGGATTTGAGCAGAAAGACCAGCTGGCCCGGCTGGAAGACTACGCCCAGAATCCCCTGGGAAGTACCGTGCTGGTACTATGCTACCCGGATAAGGCTGATGAACGACGCACGCATATCAAGGCGTTCAACAAAGTAGGAGCTGTAGTGCAGTCGAAACGGATGTACGACAACAAGCTTCCCGACTGGGTAACTAACTACTGCCACACCCACGGTGTCAAGATTAGCCCCAAGGCCGTGCAGATGCTGGTGAACAACATTGGCAATGATCTGAAACGGCTGGTAAGCGAAATCCAGAAAATACTCATCAATCTCAAAGCCGGGGAGGGCATTGACGCTGAGCTCATTGAGCGGTACGTAGGCATCAGTAAAGAATATAACGTTTTTGAGTTTCAGAAAGCCCTGGCTATGCGCGATGTGCAGAAGTCTAACCGCATTGCCTCGTACTTTGCCGCCAACCCCAAAGATAACCCCCTGGCCCCGATGCTGATTATACTTTACAATTTTTTCAGCAAGGTACTACAGACCCACGCGGCTACGGATCGGTCGGAGGGAGGGTTGGCACCACTGCTGGGGGTAAATCCTTTTTTCGTGAAAGACTACACCCAGGCTGCCCGTAACTATCCCGTGGCCAAGGTGGCACATATCATTCACATGATCAGGAGAACCGACGCTCAAACCAAAGGAGTAGATGCGGGATCTACTTCGGATGGAGAAGCCCTGAAAGAATTTGTTTTTGCCGTATTGCACTGACAGATATTTCTATAAGCAGCTCATCGTCAATATATAAAGGGGGAGGTTGAGATTCAGGCAAGTCTTGTATTCGTATAGAGTACACGCCAGGAAATGGCAAAGCCGAAAAAAAAGAAATGCAAGCCCACTCGGGACTTGCATTCTGTAGTAGCGGGGAGCAGGATCGAACTGCCGACCTCAGGGTTATGAATCCTGCGCTCTAACCATCTGAGCTACCCCGCCGAATTGTGGTGCAAATCTATGCCAAAAAAAAATATACTGCAACAAATTTTGTTTATTTCGGGGCATAAACCTAAATTACAAATGAAACACCCAGGCCGTTAGATGCCCGTTTTTAGTCCGACTTTCGTATTTGTTTTTTAGATAAAGAATTGATATCTAGCGTTTGAGAATTTTATAAAAGCAGGATTTTTCTAAGATCTTAACCTTTATTTATTTTTATGGAAAAGCATAAATTTATTACCGAGTATGAGTTGCGTTCGTCCCCAAAGGTGCTTTTTCCGTACATAAGCACGGCTTCCGGGTTGGAACAATGGTTTGCCGAAAAGGTAACTGTCCTGCCCGATCACCGTTTCGATTTTCAATGGGATGGCAATAGCCACGTAGCCCGGCAAACCGCTCACCGGCTCAATAAGGCGGTACGGTATGAGTTCGAAGACGAGAGCAATCCGGAGGCGGATACCAATTTTGTCGAAATGCGGCTGGAAGTGAGCGATCTGACACAATCCACCTACCTCAGGATCGTTGATTATTCACAAACCATGGATGAGGAGGAACTTTCTTCCCTTTGGAATGGCTTAATGGATAGTCTGAAAGAAATTGTAGGTAGTTAATGAAAAAGCTGGATAAGCTTGTTTTAAAATCATTCTGGGGCCCATTTGTTATAACCTTGTCGGTGGTAGTGTTCATATTCCTGATGCGGATTATGATTTTCTACATCGATGAGTTTGTGTCCAAAGACGTTGGGCTGTCGGAGTACGCCCGTCTGTTTTTTTATTTTGCGCTGAGCACCATCCCCATCGCGCTGCCCCTGGCCATGCTGCTATCTTCTTTGATGGCTTTTGGCAACCTGGGTGAGTTTTTTGAACTCACGGCCCTCAAAAGCGCGGGTGTATCAGTGGTTCGAATTATGGCCCCCCTCTTCTTTGTGGCGCTGTTCGTAAGTATCTTCTCGTTTTTCTTTAACGATAGGGTAGTACCCTGGACCAACCTAAAAGGGTACAGCCTGCTTTATGATATTAAAACTACCAAAGCTACGCTAAAAATCAAGGAAGGAATTTTCTACAACGATCTGCCCGGATACAGCATTAAGGTCGATAAGAAGGTGCCCAACTCCAATACCATGCTTGGGATGATCATCTACAAGCACGACAACCGTTCCTATGACCGCGGCAATACGCAGGTAATTCTGGCGGATTCAGGCAAGATGTATACCATCAATAATAACGGCTACCTGGTTATCGAGCTTTTTAGTGGCAACAACTACCAGGAAGTGCAAAGTGCTACCCAGGATCGTTCGATGGCTTATGTTTCGAGTGGATCGGGTAATGGCCCCGCCAACGCCAATTTTATGCGCAACCGCTTCGATGAGTACAAGCTTGTGGTTAGCATGGAATCGTTTGGGATGAAACGTACGGATGAGGATATGTTCAAGTATCACGAATACATGAAGGATATCGAAGACCTCACCCATACTACCGATTCGCTTCGGAAGGACTACACCCGGGCACAAAGTAATCTTATTCCCAATAGTCAGCAGTACTTCTCCTATAAGTTTCGGGTGGGGTCAGAGTTTGTCAGCAAACCCAAAGCGGGTAATTGGATCGACTCCCTGGCTAACCGTTCCCTAAGCGACAGCGTAAAGACGGTGATCCTGGCCAATGCCAAAAGCGCAGCTACCAGCGTTAGGAGTTTTGCCGTTTCCAACGCAGAATACCTTGAAAACAAGCGCAAGGAAGGGAACCGCTACGAGCTCGAAAAACTACATAAGTACACCCAGGCATTTTCTTGCTTCGTCATGTTTCTGATCGGTGCTCCCTTGGGAGCTATCATCAAGAAAGGGGGGTTTGGAGTGCCCGTACTAGTATCAATCATCTTCTTTATCCTGATGTACGTGCTAACCATTCAGGGCGATAAGTACGTCAAGGATGGCTTGCTGAATGTAACTATCGGAGCGTGGCTCGCCAATGCCGTGCTGCTTTCGGTCGGGATATACTTTGTAGAAAGAGCCCGCCGCGACTCCCGTATCTTCGAAAAAGATGTCTATCAGGTCCACTGGAACCGTTTGAAAAAGCGCCTCCGGGAAGGCCAATGGGCAAAGACACTAAAAGTGTCTGCCAAATAAATTGGGAGGCAATACGCGTTATTTAAAAAATAAGGCGTATTTTTGCGGCTGTTTTATTTATTTTTTACAATTTAATCTGTTGTTACAATCATGTATTTAACCACGGACAAGAAGAAAGAAATCTTCGAAAACCAGGGATTCAAGAAATCATCGGACGACACCGGGTCGGCCGAATCACAAATTGCCCTTTTTACGTATCGGATCAACTATCTGACTGAGCACCTCAAAACGCACAAAAAAGATAACGATACCCGTCTGGGTCTACTGAAAATGGTAGGTAAGCGGAGAAGGCTGCTGGACTATCTTTATAAGAAGGACATCAACCGTTACCGGGCTATCATTGCCGAGCTGAACCTAAGAAAGTAAGCTACATCATCAGGGGATTTGCCGACCGGTAAATTCCCTGATTTTTCATTATTTCTCCCCATTGGGATTTCCTTCCAGGATTATTTGAACTATTTTCTCTCAAAATAGATATATTAAGTTTAATAACTCCTTTCTATTTAAACTCATCGAGTTTATTAGGAAGCACAGTACAAGCGGTTCATTCAAGCGGTAAATCATTCAACATCCCAACATTTTATGCTATTTAATGTCGTAAACAAGACAATCACTCTACCCGATAGCAGAACTATCACAATTGAAACAGGTAAATTAGCAAAACAGGCCGATGGCTCCGTCGTGGTACGTATGGGTAATACCATGCTACTGGCAACGGTAGTGGCTAATAAAGATATTAAGCCCGGGGTGGACTTTCTCCCCCTTTCAGTTGACTATCAGGAGAAATTTGCTTCGGCGGGACGTATCCCCGGAAGCTTCATGCGCCGTGAAGGCAGGCTGTCAGACCACGAGGTACTCGTGTGCCGGATCGTAGACCGGGCTCTCCGCCCGTTGTTTCCTGACGACTACCATGCCGATACCCAAGTAAACATTTCGCTGATCTCCGCCGACGCGGAGGTACTTCCCGATGCCCTTGCCTGCCTTGCGGCTTCGGCGGCTCTCATCGTGTCAGATATTCCCTACCAGGGGCCTGCCTCGGAGGTACGTGTTGCCAAGATTGACGGTCAGTACATTGTCAATCCCAAAACGTCTGATCTAGCCCGCGCTACCCTCGAACTGATGGTAGGCGCTACGGCCAAAGACATCACGATGGTGGAAGGCGAGCTGAACGAAGCGCAGGAAGAAGAACTGATCGAAGCCCTGAAAGTGGCCCACGAGGTGATCAAAAATCAGTGCCAGGTACTGAAAGAACTCGAAGCCGCCGTGGGTAAAACCGAAAAGCGGACCTACGAAGGCGATGCCAGCGATCCGGAACTGGAAACGCGGGTAAGAAATTTTTGCTACGATAAAGTATACGCCGTAGCCCAGCAGGGATCACCCAATAAGCAGGTGCGTAAAGAAGGCTTCAAAGCCGTTCTCGAAGAATTTAAGGCTACTATCGGGGAAGAGGAAGAAGTAGACATGGGACTCGTGAAGCGGTACTTCCACGATCTGGAATGGGAAGCTTCCCGTCGCCTGGTACTCGATGAGCGCAAGCGTCTCGATGGACGTGCGCTGGATCAGGTACGTCCTATTGCCTGCGAAGTGGATTACCTGCCGGGTGCCCACGGATCAGCCCTGTTTACCCGCGGAGAAACCCAGTCGCTTACAACCGTTACCCTGGGTACCAAAATGGACGAGCAGATTGTAGATACAGCCATGTACTACGGATACAGCAAGTTTATGCTTCACTATAATTTCCCCGGCTTTTCAACGGGAGAAGTGAAGCCCAACCGAGGACCCGGACGCCGCGAAGTAGGACACGGTAACCTGGCGTTACGCGCTTTGAAGAAAGTACTACCCGCCGAATCCGACAATCCTTATACCATTCGTATCGTATCTGATATTCTGGAATCCAACGGATCTTCGTCGATGGCGACAGTCTGTGCTGGCTCGCTGGCGCTAATGGATTCCGGTCTGCCCATCAAAGCACCCGTATCCGGAATTGCTATGGGACTGATCTCTGATGCCGAAACCGGCAAGTACGCCGTTCTGTCGGATATCCTGGGCGACGAAGATCACCTGGGTGATATGGACTTCAAAGTGACTGGTACAGCCAAAGGAATTACGGCCTGCCAGATGGACATTAAGGTAGACGGCCTCTCGTACGAGGTACTGACCGAAGCTCTAACCCAGGCCAAGGCTGGTCGTCTGCACATTTTGAATGAAATGTCCAAGGCGCTTGAAGCTCCCCGCCCGGATTTGAAACCACACACCCCACGGGCCGTTGTGATCAAGATCGAGCGCGAGATGATCGGAGCCGTGATCGGACCCGGTGGTAAGGTAGTACAGGACATCCAGAAAGAGTCAGGTGCAACGGTATCTATTGAGGAAAAAGACAATGCTGGTTTTGTGAGCATTTTCTCTGCCAACAAGGAAGCCATGGATAAGGCAGTAGCCCGAATCAAGGGAATTGTGATGGTACCGGAGATTGGCGAAGAATATACCGGCAAGGTGAAAACCATTATGCCATTTGGTGCCTTCGTGGAATTTCTGCCAGGCAAAGACGGATTATTGCACATTTCTGAGATTAAGTGGGAGCGTCTCGAAAACATGGATGGTGTTCTCGAAGTAGGCGAAGAAGTAAAAGTGAAGCTTGTAGATGTAGACAAGAAGACCGGGAAGTACCGTTTGTCGCGCAAGGTATTACTCCCAAAACCAGAAAATAAAAATTCTTAATATATTATTTTTCCTATATGAAATGATTTTCTTGGGTAATGCGTTATATCTAATAGTACATTAAAAATATATAAATGAGACAGCTAAAAATCAGCAAACAGATTACCAACCGGGAAAGCCAATCACTGGATAAATATTTACAGGAAATTGGTAAGGTTGATTTGTTAACTCCTGACGAAGAGGTAACGTTGGCTCAAAAAATCCGGGACGGTGATCAGTTGGCTTTGGAACGTCTTACCAAAGCAAACTTACGTTTTGTTGTATCGGTAGCCAAGCAATATCAGAATCAGGGGTTGTCGCTGGGAGATTTGATTAATGAGGGGAACTTGGGACTTATAAAAGCTGCTCAACGCTTTGATGAAACACGAGGATTTAAATTTATATCGTACGCCGTATGGTGGATCCGTCAATCTATTCTGCAAGCCTTGGCGGAGCAGTCCAGAATTGTACGTCTGCCATTGAACCGTGTTGGCTCACTGAATAAGATTTCAAAAACCTTTTCGGAGCTGGAGCAGCGTTTTGAGCGTGAGCCTTCACCCGAAGAGCTCGCCGAAGTGCTGGAA
>CATMVR010000266.1 GCA_950075905.1 uncultured Persicitalea sp.
ATAATGGTGGTGGCTTTCGCCTGCTTTTCCCAGCGGCTGATTTCCTTTTGGGTAAAAGGCTGGGCAGTTAATGCAAAGGGGAATAAGAGAAGGAAAAAAAGTTTTTTCATCAGGGTCACTAAAAGAGTTTACGTAAAGTGCAGCGCCAGAGCAGTTCAAATCTACATAGATTCGATTTGAATGCCATAGAGGTGTGGGCAAAAGCGCGAAAAAACACACTATTCTTTGGCTAATTGTCCCAAAATATCCTGATAACAAACAGGTTAATAACTACTCCCCCGGTTTAGTCGATCAGCTTGATGGAGATGGAGGTACCTTTTTCGGAAAGCGTGAAGGCACAGTCTTCAAAATCGGGTGCAGATACCACGGGGCGGAAGTTGTTACTGAACCCAAACGGCTCCTTGGGGTAGCCCACGATATTTTTGTCCAGCTTGTCGTTATCGTTGAGGTCATGAAATACCGCCACGGCGTAGCGCCCCGGCTCTACGTCAAACGCAACCTGCCGGGTACCCGGCTGCGCAACCGGTATAACTTTGAAGAAATCGGGCTTAGCGGTACCGAACTTATCCGTTGGCTTGTAGAGCGCCACCCGGATGTTGCCGCCCGTGCGGGTCACGTTAGTAATTTCTACGGTGAGTTTGGCAGCCATAGGCGGAGTTGTTCCAACTAGTAAAAGCACTAAAAGAATCCTGGAAAGCATAGCGTACAATTTATAAAAAAACGCCAATCCGAAACGAATGTTTTGGATTGGCGCGCAGTAAGTGCTAACTATTGACTAACAGTTGACTATTAACCGACAGTTTGGTTAAACATTATCTATCAGTCCGAGAATAATAAACACAATACCCACTGCTGATACTATACCCCCCAAAGCCCATCCCAGGCCGGGGATCAGGCCCAGCAATAAGCCCACAAGTACCAGAATTAGCCCTATTCTGATCTTATTATTAAGAGCTTTGGCTTCCTGTGATTTCAGGTTTTTCTTGATCGTTTTATCGATCACTTTACTAATGACCGGCGACTTTACGTCTGAGGTGTTTAGGCTCTGGATCTCTCCTTTTTCCAGCATAGCTTTCGCCTTATTGATCTGAGCCGCTATGGCAGGCCTCGCCATAAGCTCCTGCCCCTTGGTGGTAGCCAGGGCTGCTTCGAGTTGCTCACTGATTTGTTTTGGAGTTTTGTTGTTGAGCATTTCTGCAACTTTTGGCTCAGCGATTAGTTCGGAAAAAGAGGCAGGGGTTTCTACCGCTTCCGAAGCAGGGGTTGCCTCTTCAACTAATGCCACAGATACATCTTCTTTAACGGGCTGGCTGCTTATTTGAGCTTTTTCTTCCGTCTGTATGTAGGCGTTGGTTGGCATTTGATTGAAAACCGGATACTGACGGGCGCAGCTACCGAGCATTACCATTGCTCCAAGTAGGTAAATCGTACTGAATTTTTTCATAGGAAGAAGTACTGATAAGTTAATAAGTAAAGGTTTTATGAAAGGAAATTTTGAAAACTTCTTTACGAATTACGTACCATACCCTTTTCCGGGAGGTTTTAAACGTATATGGGTAATTTTTTACACAATATGAGATTACCCCTTACTCAATTTTGCCAGCCTATGACACAGCGGTATTCTGCCAGTTTTGCGAGGTTCCCTTCCAGCGTCAGTCGAGTTCGCTCGTTTTCGAAGTCTTCACGATATTTGCTTTTCAGCTCCCGTCTTTTGATAGCTTCCAGAAAACGCCGGGCATCCTCTTTATTTTCTAATAGCAACGGAGGAACTTCGGTGGGGCGATCGGTATCGTCTTTGGCCACCATCGTGAAGTAGGATGTATTAGTATGCTTTAACTTGCCCGTACGCACGTTTTCCGCTGTGACCCGAATACCGATCACCATTGAGCTCTGCCCCACAAAGTTGACAGAAGCATGAAGTGATACCAGATCTCCTACCTCCACGGGTTGCAAAAAAGTCACCTCGTCTACCGTCACTGTCACGCAGTAGGCCCCCGCATGCCGCGAGGCGCAGGCATACGCTACCTTATCCATCAAGGACATAATGATACCTCCGTGGATTTTGCCTCCGAAGTTGGCGTAGGACGGGATCATTAACTCAGTGAGTGTGGTCTGTGAATAGCGAACAGAACGGGGAGTTTGTTCCATAGGTAGTTGCATTACGCGTCTATTTTATCAATAACATCTTTGACTACCTCCTGAAAGTACGCCCCGTTGTAGGGCCCGAACCAGCTCATGGTAATTGTCTCGTACTGATCTTTATCAAAATGGCGGTCGTCGGTAATGTACCCGGCGTAGGCGCCATTGAAACTTGTAATCATTAGCTTCAAACCCTTAGATGCAGCATATTTACTCAATTCGGCCATTAATTCTCCCGAAAAATCGCAGGGCAGGCCCACCATTACAATGTCACCTACCCGCAGCACTTTCACGAAGGCGGGGTAATCGCCGAAGATCCAGCGAAATACCCACGAGCGCAGGGCAAACGTCTGGTTCAGGCGCGGACTGGGGGCACGCATGGGTACTTCCACCGTAAACGACCCCAGCAGCGAGGTTGGCGCAGGCTGCACGGCGTCAAGCCGCGACTGAATAGCCGCCTCTACCCCGTCGGCTAGTTGCCCTACCCGCTCAAATTCTGTATCGCCTTCGGCCATCGGTCCCATGCTCCCGACGGCTCCCGCCAGGTACATGGCAAAGTCTGCCTCACCGTCTTCCAGTGAATCTACCAGCGCTCCCGCGTAATCGCGGGATAGGACGTAGGTCCTGGAGTCCAGCACGGTGGCATGGGCACTGTACGTAGCGAGCAGGGCCGTTTGCTGATCAGCGGCGCGTAAGGTTATCAGCCTTACCCAGGGATCAACGGTGGTGCCGGTCAGCCCGCGCAACCGGTTTTTGATGTCGGCCGTATCCCGAACTTCCGTATAGCCTACCGTAACAGCTTGTCGGTTTTGGCGGGCTTGCCGGATGGCCCGTACCATGGCATCGGTAATACGGGCAACCAGGGCGGGGTCAAACTCGCCGGCAAAAAGCTCACCCGTGATGGTATCCCCCCAGCCTCCCACGCTGCTGTGGCTGTGTGTGGCGCTGAGATATACCTGATCAAAGGTGAGACCCAGGCCGGGAAGCCGCGCTTTGAGGGCTTCGGTCACCGTTGGCGGAATAATCAGAAGATCGGCCACCACCATTACCGCCTCGCTGCGACCATTGTTGAAAGCAACAGCCCGCACGTATACCGAATCGTGTACACTCTCGTACGACCGCCCCCGGCGGTTGCCGTAGCCCGCCATGGGTACGGGGCGATCGGGGGTAAAATTGACTTTCGCCCAGCCCGCGGTAAGGGCTTGCCCGGTGGTATCCGTTGCGACCCGCACCGCCGCAATGTTCTGCTTCCACTCCCGATAGTAGTCCATGTTCTGATAGGGCGTATAGTCGAGGGTAGTAACCGTGGCCAGCACAATGAGCAGGATAAAAAGGGCTAAGCCAGCTAGAACTTTGAGGGTAATTTTCAGGAATCTCATGCCTTTATAGAGGTGATTTCGGAGGTTGATGACGTACCAAAAGTACGATCAAATTTACTGGTAGAAAGTACTGCCGGTGCTTTTCTACCTTTCCTGTATCAGAAAGTGAATTCCATTTGCCGAATTTGATTTACTCAAAAAAAGCCATCAACTTGCCCGTTTCTGAGTGTATTACTCTTTACCAATCCATTACTATGCGACCTTACATCCTTGCCGAAACCAACTGGAAAGCGATTCAAAACGAAAAATTTGAGCTGGCTATCCTGCCCTGGGGCGCCACCGAAGCCCACAACTACCACCTCCCCTACGCCACCGATGTGTACGAAGCCGACTATATTGCGGCCGAGTCGGCCCGGATTGCCTGGGAGAAAGGGGCAAAAGTTATTGTGCTGCCAACGGTACCCTTCGGGGTCAATAGTGGGCAAACCGACATTCTGCTCGATATCAACATGCACCCCAGTACCCAGCTGGCCGTATTGAACGATATTGTGGAGGTACTCAACCGGCAGGGCATTCATAAGCTGCTACTACTAAACAGCCACGGTGGCAACGACTTCAAGCCCATGCTGCGCGAGTTGGGTGTACGCTACCCCCAGATGCACCTGAGCCTGTGCTTCTGGTTCAACATCCTGGACCGAAAAAGCTACTTTGAAGAAAAAGGCGACCACGCCGACGAACTGGAAACGAGCGTAATGATGCACCTGCGTCCTGATCTGGTGCTATCCCTGGACGAAGCGGGCGACGGTGCGGCAAAATCGCACAAGGTAGCTGCCTTCCGCGAGGGTTGGGCGTGGAGCGAACGGAAGTGGTCGCAGGTAACAGCTGATACAGGGATTGGGAATCCAAAAAAAGCAACGGCCGACAAGGGCAAACGTTTTTTTGAGGATCTGACTGAAAAGCTGGGCGGATTTTACTACGAGCTGGCAAAGGCGGAGGTGTGGCGCATGTACGAGTAAGGACAACGCAGCCCCAACTATCAGTACCGGATGTTGAGCTTCGCAAAAAACTCCTCCTCTTCCACTTCCTGCACCTGGCCGGGTGGCAAATCGCCCAGTTTCAGGCCCTCGATGCTCGTCCGGATAAGCCGCTGCACGGGGTGGCGCACAGCGTTCAACATCTTGCGGATTTGCCGGAATTTTCCTTCAGTAAGGGTCATGCGCAGCCACGAATGGGGCAAATTTTCTTTGATGGCGTAGCCCGCCGGAAATAAGTACCCCGGCTCGTGTACCAGATCTACCTCGCAGGGAGTCGTTAGGTAATCTACATTGCCCCGGATGCGGATGGTGACGCCCGTACGTAATTTCTCGACCGTCTCCGGGCTCACTTCCCGGTATACCCGTACGAGGTAGGTGCGCGGGTGGACAGTATCGCCCAGGTACAGCAGCCGGGTTACCTTTTTGTTGGTAGTGAGTATCAGTAAACCCTCCGAGATACCATCTAATCGACCGATGGGATGAGTACCTTCGGGAAAGTCAATCCCCAAATCGCACAGCATCGACGCGCCCGGATGCCCCTTGAACTGCGATAGCATGCCGTAGGGTTTGTTGAGGAGGAAGTAGCGGTGGGCGATTGTACTGTTTTCGGAACCGGTATCGACTTGCAAGATGTAAGCTGGTTTGGATCAAGTAAAAAAACAAAGGTACGATACACCCCTATAAAGTTTTGATCATACCAGAAGTAGTATGTTCGTTTCTTTGACTAGTCATCGTAAAGTGTACCATCAAATACTACATTAAGGTCCTCAAACCAAGCGCGTCTTTACTATGTTTCGATTTATACTTCCCGTATTTTTCTTGTCCATACTCTGTGGTGAAATTTCAGCTCAGAAACCAGTTCCCGACAAAGTGCCGCGCCACGCAATTTTTTTACGTGACAGACCACCGGGGGGTGTCGGTATCAAGTCCAGTCTATGTGCGGGAAACCCGCTGATTGGACGGCCGGTATCCCAACTTATTTCCGGATTTTGAAAACCTTTTCTTCCCGTTAGAAGTATATATCACCGTTCGCAGGGGTAGAGTGTGTCTCCGAATCGGTATTTGCTTAAATTTGCACCCCAAATTTAAAACCGGCTATTCTGGCAAGATTATTTAGGCCAGCTATCCTAATTAAATTTTAGACCTGTCAACCATCAACAGTATTAAAAACAATTGCCATGAATAAGAACATTGCCCAGTACGTTGCCGAGGATTTTGTCCTCGAAGATACCTTTCGCAGTTGGGTTCTGGAGCCGGATTCTCCCCACCGGGCATCGTGGGAAGCGTACCTATTACAAAATCCCGCGCAGAAAGACGAAATCCTGACGGCAAAAAGTCTACTGGTGGCGCTACATAGTTTACAGGAAGAAACCCCCGACCAAAAAGAGGTTGATGCCATGTGGCAAAGAATTCAGGCGGAGATTCAGGCAGAGCCCCAGCCAGAAAAACGTTCATACTCTTCCTGCGCGGTTTAACTGCACACTCACTTTCCAAGCTCTTGCCCCTCATCAGACTACGTGGCGTCAAGAATGCCCAACAAATACTTTTCTACCTCTTATTGGTCGGTTTCACCTATTCCGTCAATCGCAAGCCTGTCTGTATCAGGTTGGTAGAACTCTTCGCAATGATTTTTCCGTCTGCTGTTACAATCTCGCATTCACAGTGAACAATATTTTTACCGGCCCGTACTACCCTGGCATTGGCCAGAAGTACATCTCCCTCCCGGGCGGGGTTCAGGAAATCACAGGTAAGATTGACCGATGTGTAGGCAAATTCTCTCCCCAAAGCATACACCATCATGCCCGACACGTCGTCCATGATAGCAGCGGCAACACCGCCGTGCAGTACACCGCCCGGATTGGTCATATCACTTCTGATCTGGAACTCTACACTCATGTGGCCGTACTCCACCGAGCGCAGGGTACCACATAGCCACCGGCCAAAGGGCGAAATACTTTTAGATAGATTTTCTCCGATATGGGCACGAAAAAAATCGAGGCGAGGATTCATTTGGACAATGTCATTCATCTCACATCACAGGTTTGATAAGGTATACTATCTTTCTACTTGTTTACAAAAAATAGGAATAATCGTAGAAGAAAAGCCAAATTCATGTTGAATCCGTGCATTTTAGTACGTAGGTATTCAATGTTATTATTACCTTTGGGCGATTTTAACCGATCTTTTGACCCCCCTAATATATGAATTATAATTTGTCGCAAATACCCGAGCGTTCTACTCAGCCCCGCCAAAACGGAATAACGATGGTTATGGACAAGGGTTTGAGTGTGCGTGAGGCTGAAGACATGCTATCTGTTTCGCAACCTTATATTGACATTGTCAAGCTGGGATGGGCCACCTCATTTGTGACGCCCAATCTGGAAGCCAAGCTGGACGTATACCGGAGTGCCAATGTACCTTTCTATTTT
>CATMVR010000267.1 GCA_950075905.1 uncultured Persicitalea sp.
GAGGTCATGGCAGAAATGTATCGCCGGGCCAAAAGGCCGGCCTATGCCCTGGCTTACGCAGATTCGGCACGGCAGGCCCATCAGCAATGGAAACAAATCTTCGATGTTGGGCAAAAGCATCTAGCTGAGGTCGCCCTGGCTAAGGAAGAGTTTATGACTCGGGAAGTAAGGGTAGCAGCTGACAAGGAGCGACTCATCACGTACCGTAACCGGCTGACTCTATCGGTTCTTGTTGGCGTCGCCTTATGCTACCTGCTATACCTGGGGCAGCAGATACGCTTATACATCCAACTGCAAAGGCTGGCCCGGAAAAAACAGCGGGCAGAGGAAGAGTTGCTAACTACCCAATTGCAGCTTGGTCATACTCCGACAACAACACCGGCAGAAGGATTGACAACCTTCTCGACCGACCAGCGATTCACTACGTATACTATTCGGCATCCTTCTACCCAGCCCCCACTCATCCACGAGCTCCGCCAAGCAGTTTTGCTTACCGACGACGACTGGGACCATTTTGTGCAACTCTTCGAAAAAGTACACCCTGGCTTTTTCGTCCGGCTCCGCTACAAACTTCCTGATCTCACTCCCGCCGAAGTGCGGTTTCTAGCCCTCTCCCGCCTGGGCTACTCCAACCGTGAGATGGCCACCATGCTGGGCGTAGGCCCGGGAGCTATTCGGCAGTACCGCCTGCGCCTGCGCCGCAAGCTGCACCTTCCCGACCATATCGAGATCGAAGAAATGGTAGCCGTGATCTGACTATTCAGTGTCCTGACACTGAACTTTAGGGAAATACAATATCGCTCCTCAGCGCGTTTCTACGGGCAATTTTTCAACTGTAACGTTTTTGTAACGCCCAATTTTAGGAGATATCCAACCAAGGTAAGTACCTTATGTTCAGAATTTAAGATATCATCAACGGCCCTGTTTCAAATCCTCTAACCTAAGTTATCCAACCATGAAGTCTATTTCACTACCCAGCCTGATGGCCCTGCTGCTGCTGTCCTGCCTTGACCGGGAGGTAATCGAAATTGCCAAACCAGATGCTCCTTTCACAAATACCTGGTGTGATAACAAACGCACTTCATATAATTTTACGCCGGATGGGTTGTTTACCATGTATACCACTACCGGTGAAAGCTGGGGTGGACACTGGTCGCATGCTCCCAATTCGGCAGATATTGAGATTAACCTTCGGTACGGACCCGATCAACGGATTCAGATTATTCACCTCAGGAATCTTAGTTACGATGAGACGCAGCTAACGGGTAACTGGTCGGATGAAATCAGCCGTAAAGTTCCCTTACTTTGGAAGCCCTGCACGAATATCCCCTCTATGTAAAAGGTGATCACTTCCTGAATAGTTGAATCTTTATGATAATTCCACTAATAACGGTCCAAATCAGTCAAAGCTCTGGTGCGGCGGAGAGGGGTTAGTCTGGTAATCATCCTGCGGAGGAATATTGAACTCCTGCTGTTTAAATAGTATCAAAATCTGGTAGTATATTTTACCGGCCGACCCTTTCTTCGGGACAAAAAGCAAGTTTGCTCCACGTCCATTGATGAAATCGACAATTTCTTTTTCTACTTTGCTAAGTAGCACCTGATTCCCTACGTACGTTCCCGGCCCAATGGCAACATTGGATTTTCCTTTTGTTTCAAAAATGACATCTGGAATAGAATCAAATTGAGTCAATTTTGGATTTATATTTTTCATCAACCAGCCCCGCAATGAGACCGACGAATCCCCGAAATAGTGGATAAATACAAAGTTTTTATTACGGTTCGACACAAAATAGGCAGCGTCTACCGACATTGTATCAAGATAAATAGTCGGAAGAACGCCTGAAACGCCAAAGTTACCCTGTTTAATGTCTGCCCCGAGGGTATCCGTCGAGTCAGAAGGAGTCCTTTTTGAATTGCACGAAAAAATCAGAAATACAAGCAGCATACAGGCTGCCCATTCGAAGTTAGATTGGAAGTGCTTCATGGTTGAAAGGAGGCTTAGAGGGTGATAAAAAGGGTGTCAGGGATTCTAAGTAAAAGGTACGTCCTTTCCGCTACATTTGCAATATATTTTGCTGATTTATAGCATTTTGAATAAATTAAACCCGCATCATCGAACACCTTCCCGCCAGATCGGAGAAAACCGTAAACCTTACCTTTTCCGCCTGGCTACCTTTCCCATAAATAGTGTACCTTTGGGTAAGGCAGGCAAGCAAATGGGTACTTAGGGCCGATTTCCCCGATCACAAAACCACTGACCTCCCATGCTGAAAATACTCCTTGATTGGTCAGAAGTTTGGGCATTGATTCTGCCCCTGACGGTGTACCAGTTTCACCGCCGGCAACCTATTTTTTTCAGGCCCGTTTGGGTATACCTGTGGGGCGCATTGGTGCTCAATGTAGCGAGTGATACCATCGGGGATTTTAAATCTTATTTTCCGGACTGGATGCAGACCAACCTCATTCTGTACAACATTCATTCCTTTTTTCGTTTCTATTGCTTTGCCTATTTTTTCTCATTGGTCAGCCAAACCTATTTCACTGGTTTCCGCCGATCGCTACCTTTCATGTACTTCATTTTTGCCCTGGCCAACTATATTTTTTTCGAAGATTACCTGGATCAAAATCACCTGAGCGGAAATTTATTTACCCTCGAAGCTTATTTTCTGCTCATTTATTGTATTCTTTTTTATCTGTCACGTCTGCGGGAAGAAGTCGATAAAATCAGCGAAGGGAAGGAGTTCTGGATTGTTACCGGTCTGAGCATTTATGTAGTCATCAACTTTTTCATTTTTCTCTTTTACGTCCCCATGGTACGCGAAAATCCAATGCTGGCCGAGCGGATGTGGGGGGTGCACAATATAGCCTATATATTACTTTGCTTGTTTCTAACCAAAGCGATTTATGAACCAACTCGATCTGACCATTGAAACCAGGGTAATCATCGGAATCTCAGCCATGGTACTACTCTTCACGGGCTTTCTGATTTCGTTCATTACCTCTCAGCGTAAAAAACTGCAATATCATAAGCAGCTGCAACTGCTCAATGATCAGCAGCAAAAATCGTTGCAGGAGCAGAACAGTTTGCTGGAGGAGCGGGTAAAAGAAAGGACAATTGAACTAAACGAGCAAAAAGAAGCCCTACAAACCTCACTTTCAAAATTGAAAACCACACAGTTGCAGCTCATTCAGAAAGAGAAAATGGCATCCCTGGGGGAACTAACCGCGGGAATTGCCCATGAGATCCAAAATCCCCTAAACTTTGTCAACAACTTCTCCGAAGTAACGGGCGAACTGATGTCAGAGCTCGTAGAAGAGGCAAACGCCGGAAATCTGGCAGAAGTAAAGGCCATAGCACTGGATGTTGGTGAAAATATTGAAAAAATTATGCTCCATGGCTCCCGGGCTACGGCCATCGTGCGCGGTATGCTCGACCACGCCCGACCTACTTCGGGTGAGCGGGCCTACACCAATATCAATTCTCTGGCCAGGGAGTACCTGCGCATGGCCTACCAAAACTTACCCGCGCGCTACGGTGATTGGGACTGCGAGCTGGTTACCCAGGTTGATGAAGCCCTTGAACCCATTCCGGTAGTAGCCTCCGAAATCGGACGCGTGCTACTCAATGTGCTCAACAATGCTTTTTATGCGGTAAAGAGTCGCCAGGAAGAACTAGGAAAAACGTATAAACCTTTGGTGGCGGTTGGCACCAGGCTAGTGGACCAAAAGGTAGAAATAAGTATACGCGACAACGGAGCGGGTATACCTCCTGAAATCATGAATAAAATCTTTCAGCCCTTCTTTACCACCAAACCTACAGGCGAGGGTACGGGCCTGGGTCTCAGCCTGAGTTACGACATAGTAACCAAAGGCCACAGCGGAGAGATGCGCGTAACAAGCGACGTGGGCACCGGAACGGAGTTTGTGGTGGCGTTGCCCATCGATGGGTAGGTATAAAAACCCATTCTGCTAGACACTCCGATGCTAAAGACAGGAAGCACCCACTCATCCTCGCTTTCCGATCAAAATCATTCTTCCAACACCATCTGACAAATACCACGTTTTATAGGTCAATTTCTTCGTTATCTTTGTCATAACTAAATTCCAAACCCCTATGACACCTGCAAGAAGCGGCTCATTCATCCGCCGGGCCAAGGACATTACCATCAGCAGTACGTTGGCACTGGCCATTCTGGCCAGTGGCGTAATAGCCCCCGGCTGCTCCAATTCCGAGGAGGACGATTCAGCCTATACCTACGAGGAAACTACCCTGTCCAAGGGAGTTCGCTCCTACATCAAGGAAACCAAGCCCGGTGAGTTTGAAATCACCGACGAGGAGAGCGTATCCATCGATCAGTCGGCCGCAATCGTGACCTACCTCGACGGCCGCACCGAAACCCTGAGCCCCGAGAAGGCTAAGGCCATGATCGACAAAGAAATAAAGCAGTCGGCTGACAGTACCCGCACCGACAACAACCAGCACAACGGCTACCACCGTTCGGGGCTTTCGAGCATGCTGCTGTATGGCGGCATGGGCTACATGCTGGGCCGGATGGGCAACAATGGCTACATCAACAACTACCGCGACCGGGCCCCCGGCGGCACTTCGGTGTACAGCAGTCCGGGTGTGTACCAGAAAGCCCAAAGCGTACATAGCGACGTGCAGGCCTCGCGTAGTACCCGCACCGTCACCACGCGCCCCTCGGGTGGCCGGAGTGGCTTTTTTGGACGGTCGGCCTCGCGAAGCGGAGGATAATTTTCGGCTGGTTTCCCGGTATCGGGAAAACTACCCTCACAAATTTTAACAGCAACCTATCCCAAACGAACATAGCAACGGCCGGAAGCTGATTTCTGGCTGCAACTCTATGATTACTTTAAAGAAAATGCCCCAGCACCCCGAAAGCTCCCTGCGCAGCGTTGGCTGGGACTGGATGTTGGGGGCCGACACCCTCCCCTACCTGGTGGAAGAAGCCGTGGTGGTCAGCGAAGAAGAAGCCAATGCCTACTACGAAGCCACCCAGTCGCTGTACGAAATGTTTGTGGAAGCGGGGCAATACGCCATTGACCACCATATGTTCAAAGAGATGGGCATACCTGACTCGCTGGTGGAGCTGGTGAAGATTTCGTGGGAAGATGACCGTAACGTGCATCTATACGGGCGGTTTGATCTGGCCGGGGGCCTTGATGGCCAGTCTATCAAGCTCATCGAGTTCAATGCCGATACGGCCACCTGCCTGCCCGAAACTGCCATTGTGCAGTGGGCCCACCTGCGTAGCAATGGCCTGGATGACAACCGGCAGTTCAATACCCTTTATGAGACGCTCGTGGCGCAGTTTCAGGAAATAAAGACACTAAACAGCGATCTTACGCCCAGCCTGCTTCTGACCACCCTGCGCGATTTTCCCGAAGACGATACCAACGTTCAGATCCTGACCGAAGCGGCGCGCGAGGCTGGCTTCGATGTAGCGTTCTGCTACGCCGATGAAGTAGAGTTTTCGGTCGAGGAAGGTATTTTCCGGCAAAATCCGGAAGACGGAAATTTCGTACGGTTTGATTTCTGGTTTAAGCTAATACCCTGGGAGCAAATCGGGGAAGATGAACCGGAACTGGCGGTTATTCTCACCGAAATTGTCCGCAGTCGTCGCACGGTTATCCTCAACCCGGCTTATACTTTACTTTTTCAGTCTAAGTACATTCTGAAAATCTTGTGGGATATGTACCCCTACCACCCGCTCCTGCTGCAAACGGAGCGCTACCTGCTGCCCCACAAGCGGTCGGTAAGCAAAGTACTGCTGGGCCGTGAAGGGGCTAATGTAGCAATTCTGGAAAAAGGAGGCGACATCATCGAAAAGGTGGACGGCGAGTATGGCAATCAGCGTACTATCTATCAGGAGTACGTGGATTTTGTGGCCGACAGCCGCGATATGCGCTACCAGGCCGGGGTGTTTTTTGCGGGGGAGCCTTGCGCGCTGGGCTACCGCCGCGGTGGGCGTATTCTTGACAATACCGCCCAGTTTGTGGGGCACGTGATCGACTGACCCTGGCTTACTTCGTTGAGCCCTGACAGGTTTTCGAAAACCTGTCAGGGCTTTTTGCGGTTGTATAGGGCATGAAACCAAACGATACCCTGCTTCTGGCCCTGCGCCCGGAAGTACCCACCGAACCGGCCCAAAATCCCGCCGAGCATTTCCAGAATACCACGCTACGGCCCATTCTAAAATTTCTGCACGAAAGAATCGTTGCTCTTTTCGCACACCACCTGCACAAGCGGAAAGTGGACCTGCAAAAAATGGATGTACCGGACCGGAAAAAGTACGTTTTGCAGGCATTTCAGAAAGATCAGGCGCTGCGCAACCAGCTGGTGGGTTGCGCGCTGGGGCTGCTTACCGAAGCAGAGTGGGCGGTTTTTGTAGCCTCAGAAAGGGAACTGAGTAGGCGGCTGCATGATTTGCTGATAGAACGAATTAAGAGTACCTTGAATTAACGTGAATTTGGAATTATCAATTTGGTATTCAGTAGATTATAGTCAGAAAAATCTAAGTCGAATAATAGATTTTCTGGCTGTGGTGATGGTTTAGCCCCAGCGGGGCTCACTGTTTGTAGCAAAAATATTCAGTGGACCCGCACAAGCTCCGTCAGGAGCGCCCTGTTCTCTGAAAGCAGGCCGCTCCTGACGGAGCTTGTTAGATACTTTGTATTACGGCAACTACAAACAGGTCGCCTCGCTGAGGCTTTTCTGTGGAGTCAGATCAAAACTATGGGAAGCTTTTACCAGGAAACTTCCTCGAATTCACCTTGAATTAGGTTTTTTTCTCCGCAAAGACAACGGGAAATAACATGAGTCATCCCGAACTTTGTGCGAAGTAAACCCAAAGGGCGAGGGAAATAGCGGCTCTCAACCTGTAAATCGG